>NZ_QUAE01000004.1:0-287075 GCF_003386945.1 Halobacillus trueperi
TCGCTTCCCGCGCTCGACTTGCATGTATTAGGCACGCCGCCAGCGTTCGTCCTGAGCCAGGATCAAACTCTCCATAAAAGTTAAGTTTGACTTGCTCATTTGCACACCGAATGTGCTTGTTTCAAATTTCTTCTATAAAGAAGAAATGTTTTGACGTACTGGTTGGTTCGTTCAGTTTTCAAAGATCAAATGTTTTGTGTGCCGCTTCAAAACAGCGACTTAATCAATATATCATGTGTAGTTGTTTTCGTCAACAACTTTTTATGATTTATTTTGTTAAGCCGTTTACGGCTGGCCGCTCTGTTAACGCGACAAGTAATAATATATCATGGCATTTCGAATGACGCAATAGATTTATTAAAAAAATATACATATTTTCAAAGAATGTTTCTTCTATAGAAGTTGTTCCATTCATAGAGGTTCTCCTTAAGCTCCAAAAAGGTAAATTATACAATAAGGAAAGTTCTAATCAAAAGGGCTTTTTCCGCAAAATAAAAAGGCGAAGCATAAAACTTCCCCCTTTTAAATAATCCAAAAATGAATAGCTGTTAAAGATAATACTCCAGGAACCCCCAGGATAGCTGATACGATTGCCGTAAAGCCATTGATCGGAACATGTAACCCAAATTGGGCACCGAACAGGTTTACAAAAAACAACAGAATGACAGCTACAATCAGCCTGGTCATGACCTGACCCACCACCTTCAACGGTTTGGTCGGCATGCCTATAATGAGTAATAATGGGATAGCTAGTCCTAGTAAGAGAATGACGAGTACCGGATCCATAAAAAACCCCCCTTGTCCAAGAACTGTTCTATCAACAGCTTATGCTCGTAAACAAGAGGGTAGTACATCGATTAAGACAAAGCATTGATTCCTCTGAATCTCGCTTCTCTTAATAAGTAGAAATATTTCGCTTTGACGACCGCTAAATCATTCAAACCGTCTTCGCTCGGTTCGATGCTCTGTTCAATGATCGTGTTTAAATTTTCCCACTCCCGCTTCAATTCTTTAATGTGAATGAGGAGTTCTCGATCCATTTCTTTTTTCACTGTTTTTTTCCTGCCAAACAAATCTTCTCCCCCCTCCTAAAGTTCTCTTCGTCCTTCAAGAGCTTTGGAAAGGGTCACTTCGTCTGCATATTCAAGGTCGCCCCCAACCGGCAGACCATGAGCAATCCTCGTCATGCGAATACCAGAAGGCTTCACGAGACGGGAAATGTACATCGCTGTCGCTTCCCCTTCAATGTTCGGGTTCGTTGCGAGAATCAATTCTTCAATTCCCTCATCTTTCAACCGGTTGATCAGGCTTTCTACATTGATATCTTCCGGGCCGATGCCATCCATAGGCGAAATCGCTCCGTGAAGCACGTGATACTTCCCACTGAATTCTTTCATTTTTTCCATTGCAATGACATCTTTTGGATCCTGAACGACACAAATCAATGTTTGGTCTCTCGTTTCATCCTGACAGATGGAGCAAGGGTCCTGGTCTGTTATGTGCCCACAAACGGAACAATGGGTAAGTTCCCTTTTCGCATTTACAAGTGATTTGGCAAAATCGAGGACATCATCCTCTTCCATTTCTAAAACGAAAAAAGCCAGGCGAACAGCCGTCTTCGGTCCGATTCCTGGCAGTTTCGTAAAACTGTCGATCAGTTTTGATATAGGTTCCGGGTAATACATGAAAATTCCTCCTAGAACATTCCACCAGGCATACCTTTCGTGAATTCTCCCATAGTGTCGTTCGTCTTATCGTCTACTTGCTTCAGTACATCGTTTGTTGCTGTAATGATTAAATCCTGAAGCATTTCTACATCATCAGGGTCTACAACCTCTTCATCAATTGCAACGTCCGTAATCTCTTTCTTCCCGTTAGCTGTTACTTTCACCATACCGCCACCAGCAGAAGATTCGAAGGTCATTTCATAAAGCTCTTCTTGAGCCTTCATCATTTTCTTCTGCATTTTTTGCATTTGTTTCATCATGTTATTCATGTTTCCTCCACCACGCATGGAGCATTCCTCCTTTAAATAGCTGTTAATCTTGGACTTCTATTAAATCATCTCCGACTAGTTTACGGGCTTCTGAAACTAAGGGGTCCTCTTCACCCGCTTGGGATGGAGACGTTTCACTTTCTTCCCCATCTACTCCAGGCTCTTCGTCAGATGATTGTTTCTGTTTCCGGACGTATTCTTCCCTGATTTCCTGCCAGTTCTGTTCAGGAATCGGAATGATCGTCATCGGTTTCCCAATGAATTCCGTCAGCAATGGCTCAATTGTCTTCTGGTGTTCCGATGCCAATGAACAATGGATATCGTACCGGAAGGCAAGCACAAGCGCCTTCGAAGAGGCAGCTCTCGGCTTACTGTTCAAAAGCGTTGCATGAGCCGGAGCGTTCGTCCGCTTCAAAGCTTCCATAAAGTCCGCCCAGCGTCCCTGAACGTTCTTGATGTCTTCTTTAGACGCTTCGTTCAGCACTTGACGAATACGTTCATAAGGAACATTATACCCTTTTTTCCCGGATTTTGCAGGGGCCCGCTTTTTCGCCGGTGTCTGTGGCTGTGTTGCTGCACTGACCCCTTTTTCTTTCAGACTTGCCAGCTCCTTTTCAAGGCCTTCAATCTTTCTTGCCAGCTGATCTACAGCTTCTGATTGGACCGGTTGTCCTTGGGGAGGTCCCACCTGGACTTCCACCATATTCAGCATAGCGATTTCTATGAAAACTTTCGGGCTCGTCGTCCATTTCATTTCCTGTTGGCAGCGATTCAGCTCACGAATGGCTTGCTGAATCCAAACCGGAGACAATTCGCCTGCTAAGCTTTTGAAAGCTTCATCAGGAATCGCTCTTTCCAAATTATGCTCAAGGTCTGGTGCACTTTGGAATAATAGCAGATCCCTTAAGTAATAAATCAGATCGAAAACAAAGCGGCCAGGGTCTTTTCCTTGTTGAATCAAGTCATCCACCGCTTCAAGAGCTGCTCTTGCATCCTGGTTGTGAAGCGACTGCAAAACCGCTGTTAACTTACTTTGAGAAACGGAACCTGTCACTGCAAGAACGTCTTCAATCGTCACTTCATCATCACTGTAGGAAATCGCCTGATCGAGAAGACTCAAGGCATCACGCATTCCACCTTCTGCTGTGAGCGCTACAATCTCCAGCGCTTCTCTTGCAATAGCGATTCCTTCAATCGATGTGATTTTTTCCATCCGTTCAACCATCGCTTTTTGCGAAATCCGCTTGAAATCGAATCGTTGACATCTGGATATAATCGTTAATGGAATTTTATGAGGCTCCGTTGTTGCAAGTATGAATATGACGTGCTTCGGAGGTTCTTCTAATGTTTTTAATAAGGCGTTAAAAGCCCCCATGGAAAGCATATGAACCTCATCGATGATGTACACTTTGTAAGGCACCGCACTAGGAGCATATTTCACCTTGTCCCGGATTTCCCTGATTTGCTCAACACCATTGTTTGAAGCGGCATCAATTTCTATGACATCTGAAATCGATCCATCCTGAATACCAAGGCAAGCATCACACTCGTTACATGGTTCCTTCACAGGGGAACGCTCGCAGTTGACGGCTTTGGCGAAAATTTTGGCAGCACTCGTTTTCCCTGTCCCCCTCGGTCCAGAGAATAGATACGCATGCGAAAATTTATTCTGCTCAATCGCATTCTGCAGTGTCCGTGTAATATGCGTTTGTCCGACGACTCCTTCAAAATTTCGCGGGCGCCATACGCGATATAAAGCCTGATAGCTCATAAAACCGTTCTCCCTTAATAGTCTCTTCCTCATTATACCTGATTCAAGGTTGTGATGTGAACCTTGGAAAATAGGTATAAAAAAAGAGCTGCTATGAACGGATCATAACAGCTCCTTGTGTTTGCATATGTAATGCCGTGCACCCATCTTCGATGATGTGGCCCCAAGCGTTACTTATGGTTGTGGCTCGACCCAGGCACTCCCACGGCACACGGGAGAGACAGCTTACTGCTGCTTCCTTCCGGACCTGACAGGATTCACTGGTTCCCGTTGCGCAGGACCTGGGTGTCAACACCACTCACATAAGGCAGACCTTGAGGCCGCACCACCTCGGATGGGGATTCGGCCTCGCTATAGCGGATTGCGAGTACAGGGCACCGCTACCTCCCCGCTTAGCACGGCATTAACAAGTATAGCGAGTTTTCGAGAAAAATGCAATGATAAAACACTGTTAATTATTAGTCGATGGCTTATTTTTCTTACGATCACGCAGGTTGCGGAAGAAATCCGTCAGTATTTTTCCGCATGTTTCTTCCATAACTCCCGGTAGAACTTCTGATTTATGATTGAAGCGATCGTCGTTTAATAGATTAAGAAGCGTACCTGCACAACCTGCTTTCGGATCCTTGGCACCATAAACAACCCTTGGAATTCTCGATTGCAAGATTGCACCCGCACACATTGGACAAGGCTCTAAAGTGACAAACAACGTACATTCTTCAAGCCTCCAGCTTCCTACTTGCTGGTTAGCCCTTTCAATCGCAATGAATTCAGCGTGGGACGAGGCCAATTGGGATGTTTCCCTCTGATTGTACCCTGTCGCAATCACTTTTCCATCTTTTACGATGACAGCACCAATCGGAACTTCTCCATCCACCTCTGCTTTTTCTGCTTCTTCTAAAGCAAGTTTCATATAATATTCATCGTCAAGCATGATGTTCCTCCTGTGATTTTCAAGAATAATTCCGTTTTCCTCTTTCATACATTATTAAAGATGAGAAAGGAGCGAATCCATATGCAAATCCACGTCGTTCAAGAAGGAGATTCGGTATTCTCCATTGCTGGTCTCTACGATAGTACGCCAAATGCCATTATCGAAGCAAATGAATTGGAGACCCCGGGGGACCTTGTCATCGGTCAGGCTCTTGTCATACCGATTGTCGGTCAATTTTATTTTGTCCAGCAAGGGGACAGCTTATATTCCATTGCTCAAAAGTTCAACACCACGGCTGAAAAACTTGCTCAAGTCAATGGCCTTCAAGTCGGGGGCCCTCTTCCTGTCGGTTTACGTCTCTACATTCCAGATGAGCCACCAAGACCGATTACGGCCAATGCTTATATAGAGCCCTATGGTGGGGAAGTCTCCGACACGCTTCGTGCTTCTGCTGAAAACAGGGCGGGGTCACTGACCTACCTGGCTCCGTTCAGTTATGAAATTCAGGAAGATGCTTCGTTAAAAGCACCGCCGCTTGATAATTTCAAAGAGATTGCTCAACAAAACGATACGGCTCTTATGATGGTCGTCACAAACCTGGCGGAAGATGGATTCAATGCTGAATTAGGCAGGAAAATTCTTTCCGATGAAGCCCTGCAGGATAAACTGCTCGACAACATCATTCAAACCACCAAGCAAGTAGGTTTTAAGGACGTCCACTTTGATATGGAGTTTCTCCCTCCTGAAATGAAAGAGAACTATAACCAGTTTCTGAGAAAAGCAAAGCAGCGATTATCGGCTGAAGG
The DNA here is from genome assembly GCF_003386945.1 of Halobacillus trueperi. NCBI lineage: Bacteria > Bacillati > Bacillota > Bacilli > Caryophanales > Bacillaceae > Halobacillus > Halobacillus trueperi. The sequence continues at coordinate 5,508 of NZ_QUAE01000004.1, forward strand.
CTTACTCATTTTCACCGCCCTTGCTCCTAAAACGAGTGCCGATCAAAAAGGAGCTTGGTACGAAGCCCATGACTACAAAGCGCACGGAGAAATTGTAGACTTCGTCGTTTTAATGACGTATGAATGGGGATACAGCGGCGGCCCTCCACGTGCCGTATCTCCTATTGGTCCGGTCACAGAAGTAGTCGATTATGCGTTGTCAGAAATGCCGGCAGAAAAAATTCTACTCGGCCAAAATTTATATGGATATGACTGGACCCTTCCATACGAGCCAGGTGGAGAGTTTGCAAAGGCGATCAGTCCACAGCAGGCCATTCAAATTGCGAGAGAGAACAATGTGCCGATTTCCTATGATCAGGAAGAGCAGGCCCCTTACTTCACTTATACAGATAACGCCGGAAAAAAACACGAAGTATGGTTTGAAGATGCACGCTCGATTCAAAAGAAATTTGACTTAATCAAAAATCGCGGCCTTCTCGGAATCAGCTATTGGAAACTGGGACTTTCCTTTCCCCAAAACTGGGTGTTGCTCGATGGACAATTCAGTATTGATAAGAAATAAAGAGATACTTTTGCCGGAGAAATATCAGGCAGAACATAAAACAGTCGCTTACACCATTGGAAATGTAAGTGACTATTCTTTTTTCACAAAAGTAATGACGTGCTTTTGAACCTCTGTATCGTGAAACGCTTGAGACAGACCTTTTTCATCAATCTCCTTTTTTGAAACAGGACGGTAAGGAACCTCTATGCTGAATGGCTTTTCAAATGGAAAAGGGTAAACGGAAACTTTCTTTTTATCTTCCCAATGGGCGATCATGCCAGCCGGGGCGAAATCAAAGGACTGTCTGAAGCCGTTTTTGAACCAAGGAACTTCTTTTTCCTTCGGTATTCCAGGCTCCTGCATACATACATAAAGGGAGAGATCATCACAAAATTGCAACCGACGAAAATGAAGGTCATAGATATCATAGGGAATGTCCATTTCCATCGATTCGAACAGATCCTGCTGCCGTGTTTTTTCTTCAGCTAAAAACGTCTGTACAACCGGATCCTTGTCATCCTTAGAAAAGAATGACGCATAGTGCATACTGCAGAGCATACCGGCATACAAGGAGCGGTCAGCTACCTCTTTAATCCCGCGTTGATAGGCCTGCAATTTTTTCTCTAAAGGATAATCAACGAACGTATAAGGGCGCTGCTTTTCTTCATTCCATTCAGGATAATCATCCAGTGGGATCCAGGCTCTGTCGTGCTGCTGAATCGCCCAATCCGCTTCTTCTCTCAATTTTGAGCGCAATAAAAAATTGTTCTTCCAATGGGCGACGATTTGTGCTGATATTTTGGCGTGCTCATGCTGAGGAATCATGTGAAAATGGTGTTCTTTTTCAATGACAATCATCGTTTGGTCCTCCTCCTTCTATACGTATGCATGTATGTAATATAGAACGATCTATGGTCTTCCTTTCATTATATAGGAAGTTTCTTCTCCTCTCTACAATAGCAGGTTACAAAATTGGTACTGTTATGGTAATCTTTCTTCAACAATATGGCAGGATTGTGTAAGACCAGATTTCGAGACTTTTGTGAGAGTTTAGGGGCTCCGGGAAAAGGTTCGCTTTGCCATAGGAGTGTCTCGAAACCATTGATCGAATAAACATCTTTTATGCTTAAGGAAAGTGGAGGAATGTAAACCCTCCAAAGCAAGCATTCCCATTATGAGATCCTGATGTATAGCGCTTTATACTTATAACAAAAGCGACAGTGGAAGACATTCCTTCTAGGCCAAGTAAAGGGTTCGTTTCTCTCCTATATGGAATGGGGTGGTTGAGAAGCTGGGAGACTCCCGCGGGAATGGATTGGCCGGAGAGATCCCGCAGTGCGCAGCACGAGGAGGCTCTCCGTCATCCCCGCAGGAAAGCGAACTGCTTCCCAACCACCCCTGACTCTCAATATGGCAAACGAACCCCGGGGTTACCTCAAAACCGAGTCTTCCACAATCGGGAGCTTATGTGACACAAGGCAGTTGATTTATTGAGACGATGAAAAAGGCCATGAGGGAGAATTCCCTCATGGCCTTTCTGTTTATTATTTCAAGAGTTTTAGAGCCTCACGGTTGAAGGCTGGAATATCATCGGGCTGGCGGCTTGTGACCAGCTGGTCCTGACAAACGACAACTTCTTTATCCTGATAGTTGACGCCTGCATATTCCATATCGACGGAAATGGATTTGAACCCGGTTGCTGTGCGGCCTTCGAGAGTTTTAGCCGTGATCAATAGCTGGGGACCATGGCAGATCGCGAAGACTGGTTTCTTTTCATCCATAAAATGTTTCGCGAAGGAAACGAATTTGTCATCTCCGCGCAGAATATCAGGTGAAAAACCACCAGGGATGAACAACGCATCAAAGTCTTCAGGTTTCACATCATCGATGGATGTATCAATTTTAACGGAAGCTTCTCCCTGTTTTCCTTCCACTTCTTTGCCAGCTTCCCATTCAATGGTCGTTACTTCATGACCTTCGTTTGAGAACGCTTCTGCTGGTTGTGTATATTCTACATCTTCAAACATGGACGTCATGACACAAGCAATCTTACTCATATCTAAATCATCTCCTTGAATGTATGGGTTGTATTTGAACACATAGCATATCTTCCCCTATGAAATGATTTTAAACCTATTTTCCACTTAATGGTTATTGGAACTCTTTCATGGAAAACTGCTGGAAGGTTGTATCCGATTGGTTCCGGTACACTTCTCTTCCTGCAATCGTATTGATGATATGCACATTCCGGTGTACGGATAATCCTAAATTCGTAGCTCCTGCTCCGTGTGAGTGGACGAGGTTGGTCAACGTAAAGAAGTGATGGTCACGATGATCGTTGAAGAGAAGCTGATAATCGCGCGATACTTTATACATCCCTTCCTCTTCCCATTCGATTTTTTCTTTGAAACGGTTCATGAACCAGCCAGGAAAATGAGGTTTATATCCTGTGGCCAGCACAACTTTTTCCGTAGGATACGTGTACTCGACTTCTTCCTGCCACTGTTTACATTGAAGGTGATACCCGTCTTCGTTCGCTTCAATCCCTGTAATTTCAGTCATCGGTTGAATAAGAACACGACTATCCTTCATGCCGGCTGTTCGATGATATAGCTTCGTGTACAGTCGTGTGAGTGTATCAGGATCGATCCCTTTCCGAAGCGGGCCGAGAGTATCCAGTGCATCTTTCCGTTGATGGAGACTCAAGGCATGAAAATAATCGACGAATTCCGGTGTAAACATTTCTTGAGCAAACTTAGCCGTATCCAATTGAAAAAGCCCCCCGGATCTCGTAAAGAGGCTCAATTTCATATCCGACTGTCTGTCTTGCTCTTCTAGTAAATCAAGGAAAACCTCTAAAGCGCTCTGACCCGAGCCGACGATAGTCACATGTTTTGCTTTCAGTAAATGATCTTTTTCAAAAAGGTAGCGACTCGTATGCATCACGTCTTCGTTAGGTAGCCGATCCATACCATCCAAAATCAACGGTTCGCTGCCAGTCCCCATGACAATGTGCTTGGCTTGGTAATATTTTTCCTCACCCGTCGCTGTTTCTTTGACCACCACTTCATAATGGGGGGCATCGGCGTCTTTATGGTCCATCACGTCAACGACAGTATGGCCGAAAAACAGACCACCCAGCTGCTTGACCACCCACTGCATGTAATGATTGTATTCCTGACGCGGGATTTCAAAATGACGATGGAAGAAGAAAGGGAACATCCGGTCATGCTCGTGCAAATAATTCATAAAGGTATAAGGGCTTTTAGGGTCCGCGAACGAGACCAGGTCCGCCAAAAAAGGGACCTGTAGATCCATCGTTTCAATAAGCATGCCTGGATGCCAGACAAACTCAGGGCTCTTGTCAAAAAAGACAGCATCCAAATCTTCGGTCTGATCAAGCAATGCGGCCATTCCTAAATTATAAGGACCAATTCCGATCCCGATGACATCATATATTTTATTTTCCATTCCATCACTTCCTTGTACCATCAATTTTCCCTATGATGACGTGTTTGATTCTTTCCAGATCCGGTCCAAAACAATGACGAGTACTGTCCCGACCAGCAATCCATTACTCAGTAAGTTTTGTAAAATCGCCGGAACACCACTGAAAGCTTCTGGCGGGAGGAACATGAGTCCAATACCCAGTAAGAAAGACAGTCCTAATATGGTGAGTCTCCGTTCATCCAGCGTTTCACTCGTCATGTTAGATAATCCAAGTCCCATTAATTGGACAAAAGTTGCGAGCAAAGCTGCGTTAGCTACCGGTGCGGGAATGCCAGAAATAAACGCCACCACCGGGGGGAAGAACGAAAACAACACCAATAATAAAGTAGCATATAAAAAAGGACGTTTCTTTTTTTGCCCAGTCAATTGCATGAAACCCGAAGATGATGCAAGCGAAACGTTAGCCACTGCAGAAAAAATGGCTGTAATTCCATGGTTAATCCCTAGAAAACTGCTTCCTTTGTTGACCTGATCATATGTATACTGTGGTTTTCCATAGACGGTATGGCTGACCGCAATAATGGATGCCACAAGATTCGACAATAAGATCACAGCGGTAATAAATCCTAAAGGGAGCGTTCCCCACGTCAGTTGGGGTGGGCCCCATGCAAAGATATCGGGTAAGGAAAAAGGTGAGGTCCCCCCTGTATCATTGGCATTACTATTGAAAGTTATGGCATACAATACCCATCCCACGCCAATTCCAATCAGAACAGCAAAACTTTTCAACCAGCCTTTTCCCATTACTGATAAACCAATGACAAGCGCAAGCGTCACAAAAGCGACAAGCGCCTGTTTTCCATCCACCGCTTCTGTCGACTGCTGGATGCCTAACATTCCTTGAAGAAATGTCCCGCTCAATTGAACGGTCAGTAAAAATAAAAAAGCACCCGTAACGAGTGGTGTGAACACAAAAAGCACCCGGTGCGACAAGCGGAATACGCCAAACAGGAACAGAAAAATTCCAGTCCATATCATCGTCCCCTGGAGAACTTGTAATGTTTCCATATAGCTGTCGCCGGACTGTGCCCCACTATAGGCCATGACAGCAAAAATACTGATCCAGAGGCCGGCGGGTCCTTCCATAATCGGAAGCCGGTGTCCGAAAACCCCTTGTAGGAAGGAAGCGATGCCGACGACAAAGAATGTCCGTTGCATCAAGCCTGCTACTTCATTGAAATTCAATTCAAAAATAGAACCGATAACAATGGGCAGGGCAACTGCACTCGCCAACAGAAATACGAACCATTGAATGGTCTCTAATGAGCCATCCAAAAACCGTGTAGATTCTTCTTTCATCATTGTGCCACCTGCAATCTATGTAATATCTCTCCATATCTTACCATAGGATACATGAAAATTATGTCCCCGCGCTTGGTCGTTCCACGTGAAACAAACTCCCAAACGAGCACTAAAAAAGAAAAGCACAACCCTAAAGCGGGCTGTGCTTTCGTCTATTACTCTTCAAGAGTAGAAGTATCGCCAGTCGGTAATCCAAGCTCCCAGGACTTCAGGAGACGTCTCATGATTTTACCACTACGTGTTTTAGGAATCGTGTCCTTAATTTCGATTTCCCTTGGAGCGGCGTGAGCGCTCAACCCTTTTTTAACGAACTGACGGATGTCCTCCAGCAGTTCATCGGATTGTTCATGCCCTTCTCTGAGGGTGATGAACGCCTTAATGATTTCCCCACGTTCAGGGTCCGGTTTACCGATGACTCCCGCTTCCGCTACCGCTTCGTGTTCGATCAGCTTACTCTCTACTTCAAATGGTCCCACACGTTCACCGGAAGTGTTGATGACATCATCAAGACGGCCCTGGAACCAGAAATAACCGTCTTCGTCTTGGTAAGCACTATCGCCGGAAACGTACCAGCCATTCAAGAAATAGCTTTCATATTTCCCTGGGTTCTTCCATACCGCACGCATCATGGACGGCCATCCCTGTTTGATCGCAAGGTTCCCCATTTGGTTGGCAGGGAGTTCATTTCCTTCATTATCGACAATGGCCGCTTCGATGCCAGGGAACGGTTTACCCATGGATCCAGGACGCATATCCATCGCAGGGTAGTTACAAATCAACATGCCCCCTGTTTCCGTCATCCACCATGTATCGTGGATACGCAAGTCGAAGGCTGAAAGCCCCCATGTTACAACTTCAGGGTTCAATGGCTCTCCTACACTCAACACGTGGCGAAGGGAGGACAGGTCATGCTTTTTCGCCACTTCCTCTCCAGCGCTCAACAGTTTACGGAAAGCAGTCGGAGCGGAATACCAGACGGAAACATTTTTCTCGGCAATCGTTCCATACCAATCATCAGGACTGAATCGTCCACCTCGAATGACGTTTGTCACCCCGTTTAACCATGGAGCAAAGATACCGTAACTTGTGCCTGTTACCCAACCTGGGTCTGCTGTACACCAGTACACATCATCCTCTTTAAGGTCCAAAACCCATTTACCTGTCTGGTAATGTTGAAGCATAGCATTATGGACGTGATAAACTCCTTTCGGCTTGCCTGTTGAACCAGACGTATAGTGAAGGAGCATGCCGTCTTCAAGATCCACCCACTCGATTTCAAATTCATGCGAAGCTTTCTCCATTTCTTCTTCATAAGAAATGTAGTTACCCGGTGCATCACCGCCTACAAGCACGACTTGCTTCAAGTTCGGAAGCTCATCTGCAGGTACACGCTCAAGCAATTCAGGCGTCGTAATGAGCATCGTCGCTTCACTGTCCTCCAAGCGATCTCGTACGGCTTGTTCCATGAATGCCTCAAAAAGAGGACCGGCAATCGCTCCTACCTTAAGAATACCAAGGAAGGTTGCATAAAACTCAGGACTTCTCGGCATGAAAAGAAAGACACGATCTCCTTTTTCTATATTGTGTTTTTTAAGTACATTCGCGAATTGATTACTTTTCAGCTTCAAATCTTCAAAAGTAAGGGTCTCTTCTCTATCCGGTGCAGAGTAGATCAGAGCTGCCTGATCTTTCTTATCAGGATTTTCTGCATGGCGGTCGACAGCTTCATATGCAATGTTTACTTTACCTGTCTCGTTCCATGAGAACTGTTCCTTCACTTCTTCCCACTGGAAATTCTCATACGCTTCTTTGTAGTTTTCCATGTTGTGATTGCCTGATCGAGCTGGAATTGGTTTCATGTCCATATTCATCATCACCTCATAAGAATGTTTTGTAAACGTTTTCCCTTTGTGGCTGAAGAAAGCTCTGATCCTTTCAGAGCCACGAACTGCATACTTTTCTGAAAATTTTATGAATTACTTCTATTGTAGGGGATTTCTACTCATATTTAAAGTGTTATCTCCAAAGATTTACAGAATTAGGACAAGGGAACGAGGTAAATTGACAGCATTCTCCTCTGTTTATATAATGAAACGAGCATGAAAGATTCATAGAAGAGGTTTCTTAGCCCACCCCTCTATAAAAAACTAAGGACCACGTCTTATGATAAGCCGCAGCCCTTAGCCGCTGCGGCTTTTTTTATTGAAAATACATTCAAAAAGGAGCATGACCCATGCCAGGACGCAACGATCAAGACCTTGATTTATCTCTCCTTGGTAACCAAGGAAATTCCTATTCTTTTGAGTATGACCCGGATGTCCTCGAAACGTTTGATAACCAACACCCGAACCGTGACTATTTCGTAAAGTTCAATTGTCCGGAATTCACAACCCTTTGCCCAAAGACACGCCAACCTGATTTTGCAACGATCTACATCAGCTACATTCCGGATGTTAAGATGGTGGAAAGTAAATCACTTAAACTCTATCTATTCAGCTTCCGGAACCACGGCGATTTTCATGAAGACAGTGTGAATACGATTATGAACGATTTGATTGACTTGATGGACCCCCGTTACATCGAAGTTTGGGGCAAGTTCACCCCTCGTGGGGGGATTTCTATTGATCCTTACTGCAATTACGGGAAACCTGGCACAAAGTTTGAGCAAATGGCTGACCATCGCTTGATGAATCACGATCTTTATCCCGAAAAAATCGATAACCGGTAAAAAAAGAGCTGCGACAAGTATCGCAGCTCTTTTGCTTCTTATTTTTTATCATCTTTATATTGCATATAAACAACTTGTGTGACAAGGAAATCTTCCATTCCGTGTTTTCCGTCCGCTCCACCAAGTCCTGACTTTCTCATTCCTGCATGATAGCCCTGAACAGCTTCGAAGTTTTCACGATTAACGAATGTTTCACCGAACTTCAGTTCATTCACGACAAGCATCGCTTCATTCATGTCTTCGGTATAAACAGAAGAGGATAATCCATAATCTGTATCATTACCTTTTTCAATCGCCTCATCCAATGTTTTGAATGTCGTCACAGGAATCACAGGGCCGAAAATCTCTTCCTGCATAATCTGCATATCATGGTCTACATTTGTGAGAATCGTCGGCTTATAAAAATACCCTTTGTCTAAGTCGCCTCGTTCTCCGCCAATTTCAACCTTCGCCCCTGCATCAATCGCTTCTTTTACCATGCTCTCCACTTCTTCAAGACGATCTTTACTTACGAGAGGACCGACATCGGCTTCCTTATTTTCACGGGGGTCTCCCATAGTCAGTGATTCAAACTTATGACGTAATTTAGCAAAAAGCTCATCCGCCACACTTTCATGAACATAGACACGCTCAGCGTTCGTACAGGCTTGTCCGTTGTTAGCGAGACGGGAAGTCGTAATGCTTTCAGCTGCAACATCAAGGTCAGCATTAGCGGTGACAATGGCAGGCGCTTTACCTCCAAGCTCTAAGTTCACTTTCGTAATATTTTGCGCCGCCGCTTCCATCACTTTCGTACCTGCAGGCACACTTCCTGTCATGGTTACCATGTGTACGTTCGGGTGAGAGGCAAGCCTGTTTCCGATTTCTGAACCTGTACCAGTTACCACGTTATAAACACCTTTTGGAATTTCGTCCATCGAATCAATGATTTTTGTAAATTCCATCGCTGTATTCGGTGTTTGCTGACTTGGTTTCAATACTAATGTATTACCTGTCACAAGTGCTGTGGCTACTTTGCGGGCTAAAATGAACACAGGAAAGTTCCAAGGAACGATACCAGCGACTACCCCGATTGGCTTTTTATAAATAAAGATGTTCTCATTCTTACGATCACTTGGTACAATTTCTCCTTCAATTCTACGTGCCCACTCGGACATATAACGGAAGTAATCGATCGCAAGGTCCACTTCTCCACTGGCAAGCTCATAATCTTTCCCTTGCTCTTCTTGTAATAGATCAATAAAAGTGGCTCGGTTTTCTTCTATTCGGTCACCAAGCTTTCTTACGATTTTTCCGCGTTCAATATTGGGTGTAAGCTCCCAGCCTTTTTGAGCTTCAAATGCTGCTTTCACCGCACGATTCACATCGTCTTCGGTGCCTTTAGGTATTTGAGAAACGACCTCCTCGGTCGCCGGGTTCAGGATATCAATCCATTCTGATCCGTTTGACTCTGTATATTCTCCGTTAATGTAAAGTTTATGTTGTTGCATGCAAAATGACCTCCTGTTGGGATTTACCATTTTCATTCCCCTTGTGATTCAAAATAAACAAACCAGTGTTCAACAATATGGCAGGATTGTGGAAGACTCAGTTTCGAGATAACAGGGATTCGTTTGCCGTATTCAGAGTCAGGGGGGCTGGGAAGCTACTCGCTTTCCTGTGGGGGAGCGCCGAGCTTCCTCGGACTGCGTCCTGCGGGATCTCGCCTATCTCCTTCTCCCACGGGAGTCTCGCAGCTTCCCAACCACCCCATTCCATGAAGATGAGAAACGAACCCCTTTACTATGGGAAGGTGCCTTCCATTATTCTGGTGTTATAAGCATAAAGCGCACTATATCAAGCTTTTCGCATGTAATTACCATATGCATAAAAGCAGCTTATTCCGGATATGGTTTCGAGATACTTATATGGCAAAGGGGCGGAGGGGAATGGCGAGACTCCTGCGGGACAAAAGTGCATGGTGAGACCCCACAGGACGCAGTCCGAGGAGGCTCACCGCACTCCCGCGGAAAGCGAGCCATTCCCCGCAGCCCCGATCCACACAACAAACATCTCGAAACCGAGTCTTCCACAATCGGGAGCTTATCTGTAATTGGTATATTTTGATTTGGGCATTAAAAAAAGCCCTGTGAGGACAGGACTTTTACCATTCGAGGATGAAACCTTTGATTTTCTTGCCATCGCCAGACTCTGATTGCTGCTCTGCTTCGAAATAAGGATCCTCTTCCTTAAAGTGATAAGAAATACTTTCAGGCTTGAGATAAAGCTTGTACTCTAAATCCGTTACCTTTGGCAGGGAAATGTCGGCAACTGTTGATTGGTCGCCCTCTTCATCAATGAGAAGAATATCAATGTGGTCATACCCATGTGCAATTAAGTGTTCTTTTAAATCCATAAACGACTCCTCCGTCCAATTATTCTAGTTACATGATACCCTTTTCCAAACTTCGAGAAACGTTTGATTTTATGTATCAGCGGGAAAATATTCCCGCCTTCTTATTTATTAGTATCCATAACCGTATCCACGGCCACCCATATAAGATGCACCGATGATGATCAAAAGGATGAACAAAACAACCAATAGCGCGAAACCGCCACCGTATCCTCCGCTCATTCCATTCCCCCCTCTCTTACTTACTTTACTACCTTATTCAGGAGGACTTAAGAGGGCAGGGCATGAGCGGATTTTATTCTTTTTTCTTCTTTTCATTCACACTGTCAGAAAGGAAAGACACGCTTAATGGAGAGGAGAGCAAAGTATAAGGCCTGAACGAAAAAGGCCAATCCCCATAAAGGGGCGGGGATGAATGCCGTCGCTCTTGCCAAGTTTGCCGCGTCACCGGCTTGTCCTGGAGATACAAAGCTGATCCACATCACCTCAAACGCACTGGTCACAGACTCAACAAGTACGAGTGAAGCTAGAAACAATAAGACATATTGGACGACCTGTTCATGACCGGTTCTCAAAAGCCATAGAAACCCTGCTCCAAAGGTGAGGATCCAGAATAGTCCATACACATTCCTCACCCAGAAAAGGAGATTGATCGCAAGGAACGCCATTAAAATATAAATCATCCATTTATATTGACCACGACTGATTAGGAAAAAGAATACGAAGGCGAAAAAAGAAGCAAATACATAGCCGGCCATGCTTGTTAATACTTGCCCGATCCAAGATGTATGTCCGGTCAAAGCAAAACCGGATGTGTTGGGAAGCAGGGAGATTCTCCTTACTTCTCCCCCTGTAATCAGCGCCATCAAGGAATGACCACTCTCATGGATCATTGTGTTCAAGATAGCGAAGTATTTCCCTACGACAGGGAGTTGTGTGAGCAGTAAAGCAAGGATAAGAGCTGAAAGAACCTGTAATTTCATAGAGAGTACTCCTTTCTTCGTGACCTTTTAATCGCTTTCGACTTACATATGACGTATCTTTAGAATAGAACCAATGGGAACAAAGGAGAATCGACATGCGAAAGTTGATATGGATATGGAGTTCGATGACCTTACTATTTTTATGCAGTTGTGCTTCTCCATCGGATTCAAGTGAAACGAGTATAAGAATTGCGGCTGCTGCAAGTTTGAAAGATGTGATGGAAGAGCTAACCCCTCTTTTTGAGGAACAATACAATATAGAAATAGAAACCATATACGGAGGCTCAGGTAAACTGGCAAGACAGATCGAACAAGGAGCCCCTGTAGACGTATTCTTGTCTGCGGATCTTCGTTGGATCGAACTTCTCAAGGAGCAGAACCTTGTCGAAAAGGATACGTACATAGAATATGCCACCAACCGGATTGTCCTTATTGGTGATGATTCCACGAGGCGCTTGGATACCATCCAGGAACTGAATCTTAAGGAAAACGAACAGCTTGCTGTTGGCAATCCAGAGAGCGTGCCTGCTGGTACTTATACGAAACAAGCATTGGAAAGGATTCAACTTTGGAGCAGGTTAGAAGATCAGATAGTATTCGGAAGCGATGTTAGACAAGTCCTTGCATATGTTGAATCTGGACAGGTGGACTATGGTTTTGTCTATGCCAGTGATGCCATGATTTCAGACAAGGTAATCACTCTTACAAAAGTTGACCATAACCTCCATGATTCGATTGTCTATCCAGGAATCGTTATTTCAAAAAGCCGGTCTAAGGAACAAGGACAGAAATTTCTCACCTTTTTAACCAGTGATCGAGCGACAGAAATTTACAATGCTTATGGATTCAATCCTATGAGAGGTGGAAAGATAGAACAATGAACGTCGAACCTCTTCTTTTGTCTCTGAAAGTAGCAGGGATTGCTACTTTCATCGTATTTATAATCGGAATCATCAGCGCACGAATCATTTCCAGAAAATTATTTCCCGGGAAAAGTATCTTAGAATCGATTCTTTTACTCCCTCTCGTCCTTCCTCCTACAGTGATTGGATTCGGTCTGCTTTACTTATTTGGCAAAAATGGCTGGCTCGGACAATGGCTCATGGAATGGTTCGGTATTCAAGTGGTTTTTTCCTGGACCGGGGCAGTCATTGCCTCTGCCGTCGTTTCTTTTCCTCTTATGTTTCAGAGTGCATCAGCAGCTTTTGAAAATTATGATCAAAACCTGGAGAATGCCGCTTTAACAATGGGGGCTTCGAAAGTAAAGGTATTCTTCACTATATCGCTTCCGTTAGCCTGGCCCGGATTGCTGGCCGGGTTAGTCATGAGTTTCGCCCGTTCCCTCGGCGAGTTCGGAGCTACATTAATGATCGCAGGCTATATTCCTGGTAAAACAGACACCATTCCGCTCGCCATCTATTTTGCTGTCGAATCAGGTCGAATGGAGGAAGCTCTCATGTGGGTGATTGTGATTCTCTGCCTCGGGTTCAGTGCTGTATTATGGCTCAATACGTGGAGCCGCAGGAAAATCAATTTTGTAAGGAAAGTATAAAAAAAGCTGAAGCTTCGATCAGCTTCAGCAGCGCCCCCGGCAGGATTCGAACCTGCGGCACACGGTTTAGGAAACCGATGCTCTATCCCCTGAGCTACGGGGGCAGATGGACGTACGAGTAATATTATACAAAACAAACCAAAGATTGAAAAGCAAATACACCTTAAAAATATCGTTCGCCTGTTACTTCCAACGTATGTATATGATAAAATACTATTTGTCTGTCAAAAAGTATCGTATTTTGTAAGTGAGTGATGAGCACTCACGTTTTTTTGAATTGAGTTTGAAGGAGGAAAAGAGATGGGAGATTTACCTTTCATATCCGTTGAAGGGCCCATTGGGGTTGGGAAAACGTCTCTGTCTAAAAAGCTCGCCTCCCAGTTTGATTTTCATTTGCTGAAGGAAATCGTTGAGGAGAATCCATTTTTAGGCAAGTTTTACGACAATATTGAAGAATGGAGCTTCCAAACGGAGATGTTCTTCTTGTGCAATCGATTTAAGCAGCTCGAAGACATCGACCACAAATATTTGCAAGCAGGGAAGCCGGTGGTCGCCGATTACCATATATCGAAGAATATGATTTTCGCTCGACGCACGTTAAGAGAAGATCAATTTGACAAGTATGCGCAGATTTTTGATATATTGACACACGATATGCCTAAACCGAATATGGTCGTCTATTTACATGCGAGTTTAGATACACTGCTCGAACGCATCCGCATGCGTAACCGTGATGTAGAGGCAAATATTCAACCTTCTTATCTTGAACAACTCTCTCAAGACTACGAAGACTTCATGAGACATTTTGAAGCCACTCATCCAGAGATTCCTGTGATCCGTCTGAATGGGGATCATATAGACTTCGTAAAACATCAAGATGATTTAAATTATATTGTTGATCAAGTAGAGCAGCATTTAAATAAAGGAGAAGTTATCAAATGAATGCACGTGAACGTTATGGAATTCCACATGACAGCGTCATAACGATTGCAGGTACAGTTGGTGTCGGCAAGTCAACGATGACCAACGCTCTCGCTGATGCCCTCAACTTCCGTACCTCTTTTGAAAAAGTCGACACAAATCCTTATCTCGACAAATTCTATCAGGATTTTGAACGTTGGAGCTTCCATTTACAGATTTACTTCTTGGCGGAACGCTTCAAAGAACAAAAGAAAATCTTTGAATATGGCGGAGGGTTCATCCAGGACCGCTCAATTTATGAGGATACCGGCATTTTTGCACGGATGCACTACGAAAAAGGGACGATGTCTGCTACGGATTACGAAACGTATCGAAACCTGTTTGATGCGATGGTGATGACACCATACTTTCCTCATCCCGATCTTTTAATTTATTTAGAAGGTTCGTTTGATGACATCCTTTCCCGAATCAAAGAACGTGGGCGTCCGATGGAACAAGAAACTCCGATTGAATATTGGGAAGAAATGTTCACGCGTTATGACAATTGGATTGATAATTTCAATTCCTGCCCTGTCCTGCGCCTCAATATTGCTGACTATGACGTATTGAATGATAAAACAAGCATCGAACCCGTGCTTGAAAAAATCGGCCACTTCATCCAACAATCTCGTAAATGGCGCTCCAGTCATTTATTAACGTAATAACAAGCGAAAAAAACTCCTGAACGCTTAGCTGGCGTCAGGAGTTTTTTGTATATAATCCTCTATCATCATCCGGTGACTGCCAATCATTTTCTCAGGTAAATCATGAAACTCGAAAAACTTAACCTGCACAGTTTCTTCGGGATCAAAAACATAGTCCCCACTAAAATGACTGGTGAAATAAGCCGTTGTCACCACGTAAAACTCATCTCCATTCGGAGCTCGACTAAACTGATCCTCTCCAGAGTAAACATTCAATAATTGTAGGTCCTCGATTTCTAATCCAGTCTCTTCGAAAGCTTCACGCTTCGCGACTTGTTCGGTGCTTTCTCCAAGCTCCATCAAACCCCCCGGCAATCCCCATACACCTTCAGGAGATGTTCGTTCCTGCAGCAAGATACGTCCCTCTTCATCAAGGATCATCACAACAGATCCAACTAATATAATGGGCCGATGACCGATGATTGCACGTAAGTCCTCGACATAACCCATGCCATCCCTCCTTTCTCTCCCATACTATTATAACAAGATAAAAGGACCCCTTTGAAAAAGGAGTCCTTCTCGGAGATTATCTTTCCATCGTATTCAGCAGCTTTGTTAAGATAACAGCGCCACCCACCATCACTGTACCGATCCATGGTGTGTGAACAAGACCAATCGTATCAACGATCACACCACCAACAGTAGATCCAATAGCGATCCCCACATTGAAAGCGGCTATATTCAAAGCTGAAGCTACATTAACCGCAGATGGAACATATTTCTCAGCTAATTGAACGACCAAAATCTGCAAAGCAGGTACGTTCATAAAAGCAAACAATCCCATGAAAAACAATACAACTAAACTCAACACTTTAAATGGAATGACGAAAGCCAAAAGGAGCAATACGATTGCCTGCAGTACAAACATCCAAAACAACGCTTTGATCGGCTTTTTATTGGAAACTTTTCCACCAATCGTATTTCCGATCGCCACCGCAACTCCATAGATGAGCAAAATCACGCTGACAAACTTCGGATCGAAACCTGTCTCTTCTTCTAGTAAAGGAGCAAGATACGTGAAGGCCACGAACGTTCCGCCATATCCTAATCCTGTAATGGCGAAGGAGAGCAGAATTCTTTTTTCAGTTAGTATTTTTAATTGATCCCGAAAGCTTGCGGGTGCTGCTTCTTCCAGGTTTTTCGGAACAAGCAGAGCACTTGCGATGATTCCAATTACGCCGAGCAAAGCTACACCTGCAAATGTCGCCCGCCAACCAAAGGTTTGTCCAATAAATGTTCCTAAGGGCACGCCTGTCACTGTCGCCACCGTCAATCCGGTAAACATAAAGGCAATGGCACTTGCCCGCTTATGCTCAGGTACTAAACTTGCAGCAATGGTCGAACCGATAGAAAAGAATATACCATGAGAAAAAGCCGTGATGATCCTCGCGATTAACAGCAAGGTAAAGCTTGTCGAAACCGAAGCCACTAAATTACCAAGAATGAAAACAACCATCAGAGCCAGCAATAAACTTTTTCGGCTCATCTTATTGGTAAGAGCCGTCAAAACAGGTGCCCCCACAGCAACACCGACAGCATAACCGGATATCAAGAGCCCCGCAAGTGTAATGGATATGGAAAGGTCATCGGCCATCGTTGATAATAAACCTACGGGGACGAATTCTGTCGTTCCTATACCGAACGCACTAATAGCAAGGGCCAACAAAGCAAACGGAAAACTTTTCGCCTTATGATCAAGAGAATTTTCTTTAATATTCTCTGCATGTGAACTCATCATTTTCCTCCTCATATATAAATAAGAATGATAACTGAAACTCATGTATCCAGGGCGCCTCTGAATGACAAATCTTATTATGAGGGCTGATCGAACACTTGAGAAGTACGCACTTCTGTGTGCTATAGGCACCTGGAAGTAACAATTGTATAAAATAGAGAGTTTGAGGCTGTTCAGGCAAAACCTTTTTAACTCATATATCTTTCGTGTATAGTGAATCATCGGATATACATGCTAAAAGGAAACATAGGGGATCTAAAGGAGGTAAATGTCATGCCGAAATATAATATACCAGTGGAAGCCGCTCTGGAAGTAATCGGAGGCAAATGGAAGGTCGTCATCCTTTGTCATTTGATCGAAAATAAACGACGGACAAGTGAATTGAAACGATTAATGCCAGGAATCACACAGAAAATGTTGACCCAGCAGCTGAGAGAATTGGAAAGGGATGGAGTCATTAAGCGGATCGTCTATAACCAGGTACCGCCTAAAGTGGAGTATGAACTGACGGAATACGGATGGACATTAAAAGGGGCATTAGACATGCTGTGTGCCTGGGGGGAGCAGCATATTGAAAAGACCTATCCCAATAAAGGAGAGGTATTATTGGATTCCTAAAAAAAGTATAAAAAAGAGCCCTCACCGATCCTGTCGCGTGAGGGCTTTTCTTTGTTTTCATTCTACGAAAATAAATCAAACAAAATAAAAAATCGTTACACGAAGTAACGATTTCTGTTCTATAAAATCTCCAATATTTATGCGCTATTGTTGATAATAATATGGCGGAGGAGGAGGGATTCGAACCCCCGCGGGGCGTAAACCCCCTGGCGGTTTTCAAGACCGCTCCCTTCAGCCGGACTTGGGTACTCCTCCGTGTGACCGACAATAAATATAATATCATGGTTGTCCGAGTCCGTCAACAAAATCCTTTAATTTTTTTAAAAAGAAGTTGTTGTCGAACAATCACGAAAAAATGTCACCTCGTAATTATACAAATTCCCTTCAACAGAGTCAAGAGCGACCCTAAAGCTTTGTCTCCAAAAAACGAAATCAAAAAAACGTCTGGAATCATCAATAGGATCCAGACGTTTTTCCTTTTTTCTCTATTTGTTTTAGTTACTTGATGACTTCTTTTCCGCCCATGTATGGACGAAGAACTTCTGGTACGATGACCGTCCCGTCTTCCTGCTGGTAATTTTCAAGAATGGCTGCAACGGTACGACCGATGGCCAGTCCAGAACCATTCAACGTGTGTACAAATTCAGGCTTTCCTTTTTCTTCTCTACGGAAGCGGATGCCTGCACGGCGCGCCTGGAAATCTTCGAAATTAGAGCAAGAGCTGATTTCACGGTAGGTCTCCTGGCTCGGGATCCACACTTCAATGTCGTATTTCTTCGCTGCTGTAAATCCTAGATCTCCAGTGCACATGCTCATCACACGATAAGGAAGTTTCAACAGCTGAAGGACTTTTTCTGCATGTCCGGTCAGTTCTTCCAGAACATCATAAGACTCTTCCGGCTTTGCCAGCTGGACAAGCTCGACTTTATTGAATTGGTGCTGACGGATCAATCCTCTTGTATCACGACCGGCAGACCCTGCTTCAGAACGGAAATTCGTGCTGAAGGCTACGAACTTTTGTGGAAGGTCTTCAACAGATAGAATTTCTTCTCTGTGGAAGTTCGTTACAGGTACCTCAGCTGTTGGTACAAGGAAATAATCCCAGTCTTCAATTTTAAAAGCGTCTTCTTCGAATTTCGGTAATTGACCTGTTCCTGTCATCGCTGTGCGGTTAACCATTTGTGGTGGCAGCATTTCCTGATAGCCGTGTTCATCTGCATGCAGGTCCATCATGAAATTAAGTAACGCACGCTCTAAACGAGCACCTAGTCCTTTGTAGAAAACGAAGCGGCTTCCAGTAACCTTGGACGCTCTTTCGAAATCAAGGATGCCTAAATCTGTCGCTACATCCCAGTGAGGTTTAGCTTCGAAACCAAAGGTCGGAATCTCTCCGTCTTTTCGTGCTTCGATATTGTCTTCTTCATCCCCACCGACAGGTACACTTTCGTGAGGGATGTTCGGGATGGATAATAGAAGTGTTTCGAGTTTCTCTTCTACTTCTTTCAGCTCTGTATCAAGCGTTTTTATGTGATCGCCGACTTCACGCATTTCTTTAATTTTATCATCCGCGTCTTCCTTCGCTTTTTTCAGCTGGGAGATTTCCTTGGAAACTTCATTACGCTTTGCTTTCAATTCTTCCGTTTCCTGAATCAGCTCACGGCGCTTGCTATCCAAATCGCCGAAGGCATCCAAGTCAGAAAGGTCTTCTCCCCGGTTTTGCAGTTTTCCTTTTACTTCATCAAAGTTCTGGCGTAAGTATTTCATGTCCAACATGTTTACTTCCTCCTTTATATACTCATTTCAATTGATTTGAAGCTAAACAAAAAGCTCCCGTCCCTAAATAAGGGACGAGAGCTTTGGTTTATGCTTCCCGCGATACCACCCAAGTTGAAGGTACATATGACCTTCCGGCTTCACTCATAACGGTGAGTACCGGTCTGACCTACTTCATTCAGTCAGACACTCGAGGATGGATTCACATGGCTTCTCCGTCAGTTCACACCAGCCACTGACTCTCTTTGAGAAGAAGGGACATGTTACTATTTCCTGTCATCGCGTTCAATTATGGTTTGTGTTACATAAGATTAGCGGATTCAGAATTATAATGCAAGTGTTTTTTTAGCTTCTTCTACCATTTTCACAAAATGGTCCGTTAAACGATGGTCGTCCGTCAATTCCGGATGGAAGGAACAAGCTAAATAGTGACCTTCTTGAGCGGCTACTATATGACCGTCATAGCGTGCCAACACTTTCGTATTTTCTCCTACCCCTTCAATGTAAGGAGCACGGATGAATACGGCATTAAATCCTTCTGCCACACCTTCGATATCAAGATCGGCTTCAAAACTTTCTCGCTGGCGCCCGAATGCATTACGACGGACTTTGATATCCATGACCCCTAGATGGACGTCATAAGAACCATCGATTTCTGAAGCGAGTAGGATGAGCCCCGCACACGTACCGAAAATCGGGTTGCCACTTTTTCCGAATTGGCGGATTGGCTCTAGAAACTCGTATTTATCGATCAGTCTGCGGATGGTCGTACTTTCTCCACCAGGGATAATCAAGCCATCGATCTCTTTCAGCTGTTCTGTTCTTTTGACGACGACGGCTTTGGCACCTGTCGCTTCGACAGAACGCACATGCTCACGGAAAGCGCCTTGCAGGCCTAATACACCGATTGTAGTCATGCTGCATTCTCCTTTATTTACTGGCTGCGATCCTGCATACGCTGTTCAGGAGTAAGGGTGGACATTTCCATCCCTTTCATGGCTGTTCCAAGACCTTTGGACAATTCACCAATCAACTTGTAATCGTCATAGTGAGTCGTTGCTTCAACAATTGCACGTGCAAACTTTTCAGGATTGTTGGATTTGAAAATACCAGATCCAACGAATACTCCGTCTGCTCCAAGCTGCATCATCAAGGATGCATCAGCAGGAGTTGCAATACCACCGGCAGCAAAGTTGACGACAGGCAGACGTCCTTCTTCACGGATCTCCATCAATAGATCGAATGGAGCGCCATTATCTTTTGCATAGACCATCACTTCATCTTCGGAAAGTCCGCGCAAATGACGGATTTGAGACTGAACCTGACGCATATGGCTGACAGCCTCTACAATGTTTCCTGTTCCTGGTTCGCCCTTCGTACGAAGCATGGATGCACCTTCACGGATGCGGCGTGTCGCTTCACCAAGGTTACGGCAGCCACATACGAATGGAACTGTGTACTCATCTTTTTTGATGTGATAGATTTCATCAGCTGGAGTAAGAACTTCACTCTCATCGATATAGTCAACGCCCATCGCTTCAAGGACGCGCGCTTCTGTAATATGCCCGATACGAGCTTTTGCCATAACTGGAATAGAAACGGCATTCATCACTTCTTCAACGATCGTAGGATCAGCCATACGAGCGACCCCGCCTGCTGCGCGGATATCTGCTGGAACTCGTTCAAGAGCCATTACGGCTACTGCTCCTGCTTCTTCAGCGATTTTTGCTTGTTCTGCGTTTACGACGTCCATGATGACGCCACCTTTTTGCATTTCTGCCATGCCGCGTTTTACGCGATCCGTACCTGTTTGTGCCATGTTGATTCCTCCCTAACAGCTCTATAGTTTAAGCATTTTATTTCGAATCATAGATTCTTATCCTCTATTGTAACGCATTACTATATTAAATCCCACTGGTTATATAGGGATTTTTTCACCTAAAACCAGCCTTTAACCATATCGACCGCGCCTGTGAAGATATCACTGAAAAATTCACCGATGGCCCCGAGGGTAAGCATGAACCAGTTTGCTTTTTCCACGCTGGAAGAAGTGACGATCTCGACGGTTTGTCCACCTTCAGAAAGGATATTTCCATAGTCTTCTTCCCCGTTGTGTACAAGTTTCGCTGTCCCGACTTTCTGGCCTTTTTCTACAGGCGCAACAAGGTTACCTTCGTCATCCAACTGATCCTCAGAAATGTTGAACTGAATCTCATATTGATCTTCTTCTCCGCTTTTCAACAGTGTGCTTAAGGCTGCACTCGTTTCAATCGCTACTTCCTCTTCTTTTCCTTTTGCGACAGGAAGCGTCGACTTTTCTTCAGGAGTGGCTCCTGCTGCGAAAAGTTCCTGTCGTGAGAATTGATTGAAACCGTAGTCCAGCAGCTTCTCTGTTTGGTCGAAACGGGAGGCCCTGGATTCGGATTTCATGACGACTGAAATGAAGCGTTGTCCGTCTCGTTCTGCCGTCCCTGTAAATGTGTTTTGAGCAAGTTCTGTGTATCCTGTTTTCAATCCGTCCATACCTTCGTACTCGAACTGCTTCAAGTTCTGACCCGGCATGCCTGGAAGCATCCAGTTCCAGTTCGTCACGGTTTCTCCAGCAAATTCAAGTGTCGGTTTGCTTGAGATTTCAAGCGCTTCCGGATAGTCGTTCGTCAAATGGTAAGCGAGAAGCGCTGCAGATTTTGCAGAAAGCATGTTTGTTGCATCCGGATCTGTTCCTTCAGGATAGTTGTCTCCTAAATGAGAGTTATTCAATCCAGTAGAGTTTACGAAATCGTAATCAGGAAGACCCATTTCCGCTCCCTTTTCGTTCATCATTTGAACAAATTCAGCTTCACTGCCAGCAATCAATTCCGTAAGCGCAATAGTTGTTGCATTATCTGAATTAATTGCCATTGCTTCATAAAGTTCACGTACCGTATATTCTTCATCCAATCTCAGGCCAACTCCTGAAAATTCAGGATTCGCCGATATATCAAAAGCGTATTGACTAATTTGTGTTGTCGTATCCCAGCTGATTTGACCTTCCTCAATCGCTTCCATGACAAGATATTCAGTCATCATCTTCGTCATACTGGCAGGAGGTAATGTCAAATCTGCCTCTTTTTCAAATAAAATCTTCCCTGTTTCCGCGTCCACGAGTATTGCCGATTCTGCGCCAACATCTACGCTTGCGTATGTATGTCCAGGATTCATGGACACAGCAAAGAACCCCATAAGCAATGCCACCATCAAGGCCATAGATGTTTTTATTCTTTGTGTCACTTTCTCAACCTCCACCCTTAAAATATGCATCTTTGTTATTTTATCACATGCGTATATAAAAGAATAGACAGGGAAAAGTCCCTGTCTATCACTTTTTATACGGGTCAAACGGAGTAGTTTGGCGCTTCTTTTGTAATTTGAACATCATGTGGATGGCTCTCTCTTAAACCAGCCCCTGTAATTCTTGTGAATTGTGCGTCTGTACGTAAAGCACTGATGGTTGGTGTTCCACAATACCCCATACCCGAGCGGATACCTCCGAGAAGCTGATGTATGGAGTCTGCCAATGGTCCTTTATATGGCATGCGTCCTTCAATCCCTTCAGGCACAAGTTTCTTCGCTTCTTGGTCATTTTGGAAGTAACGATCTTTGGATCCGGATTCCATGGCACCGACAGATCCCATCCCCCGGTAGACTTTGAACCGGCGGCCTTGGAAGATTTCCGTTTCGCCAGGGCTTTCTGAAACACCGGCCAGTAAACTTCCGAGCATAACGGCATGTCCACCTGCAGCAAGAGCTTTCACGATGTCACCTGAATATTTGATTCCTCCGTCGGCAATGACCGGCTTATTGTATTTCTCCGCTTCCTTCGCACAGTCATAGACGGCAGTGATTTGAGGAACACCGACACCTGCAACGACACGGGTCGTACAAATCGATCCTGGTCCAATACCTACTTTTACAACGTCCGCCCCTGCTTCGATCAATTCGCGTGTCGCTTCTGCTGTCCCTACGTTTCCTGCAATGATATTCACTTTTGGATGACGGTCACGGATCCGCTTCACCTGATCAATCACACCCTGAGAGTGACCATGGGCGGTATCGACGACAAGAGCATCGACCCCTGCTTCCACTAATTTATCAATACGCGTCATCGCATCTGCCGTGACACCGACAGCTGCCGCACAGAGGAGACGACCTTGTTCATCTTTTGCTGATAATGGGAATTCGATCACTTTCTCTATATCTTTGATGGTGATCAATCCTTTGAGGATCCCATTGTTATCTACCATCGGTAGCTTTTCAATCTTATATTGCTGCAAGATTTTTTCTGCTTCATCCAGTGTCGTTCCTACAGGTGCTGTGACAAGGTTCTCACGGGTCATGACGTCACTTATTTTAATCGAATAATCTTCGATGAAACGGAGGTCACGGTTGGTGATGATTCCGACAAGTTTCTGTTCTTCCACAGTATTAACGATCGGCACACCGGAAATACGGAATTTCCCCATTAAATGTTCAGCATCAAATACTTGGTGTTCCGGAGTCAGAAAGAACGGGTTCGTAATGACGCCGCTTTCGGAGCGTTTCACTCGGTCGACATGTTCTGCTTGCTCTTCAATCGACATATTCTTATGAATGACGCCAAGTCCTCCTTGACGTGCCATACCGATCGCCATTTTAGCTTCCGTCACCGTATCCATTCCGGCACTGATGATCGGCATATTCAGACGTAATGTCGGAGATAATTCTGTTGCCAGCGAAACATCACGCGGCAAAACATCGGACTTAGCAGGCAAAAGTAGTACATCGTCAAACGTTAAACCTTCTTTTGTAAACTTGTCTTCACGCATGCTTGACCTCTCCTTTTCTTCTTAAAATAGTTTGGGTGAAAGTGGGTAAAATAAGTGGTATATTCTCGTAACACCATTTCTTATTGTTATTTACAATACGACAATGGTCGGGCTTTTTCAACCATAAAAAAATGGGGGAGAATTCCTTTTATGTTAGAAAGGAGGAACTTTCTTTGCACTCCACGGATCCGATTCTCACTTATCTTCAAGTGACCGCACATACAAGACCTTTTTTGTTTGCTTGTTATGAAAAGATCAATCATTCAAGAGCCGAACATCATGCTTACAATAATGCAGAACGGTTCATTCACGGTCTCAGCCTCGGTCAAGATTATTGGTCGACCGCTTTACATACACCCTTGAGTGTAAAGCCTCTTCTTTTTTATTATGGAATGAACCATTTCATCAAAAGCTGCCTGTTGACGGTTGATCCTGGATATCCTGCCACCGCAAAGGTTCTCGCCCATGGGCTGTCGACACGTAAAAGAAAAAAACAGCATTACCGTTTTTTAGAAGACGATATCCGTATTCAGCCGCACGGGTTATTCCCGCACGCAGCTGAGCATTTGTTTCAATTTTCTTCAGAAAAAACCAAGATATCCATGGATGAATTGCTCCGCCCCCTCCCTGGGATGGAAGAGCTGTTTCAACTGAAGAACCCGAGTCCTATCACCATTGAAGAAGAATGGCCTGAGCTGTTGGCGTATTTTGCTGTCCTTTATAACTTGAGTATGCTCGTGCGTTATGAAGGGGAATGGTGGGGAGAGATGGAGCAGATGAAAGATCGTGAGGATTATGTATTCATTGTACATTTTTTAAATTCAGCTGCGGAACGTATCCCGAAAATTTTCGCTTCCTGGCTCAAAGACCAGTTTGCATCCATTTCATGACGCAAACTGGTCTCTTTTTATTCATATACTTCTTCAATATGAAGGTCCAGCTGCTCTTTCAACGGGAGAATCTGTCCATCTTCCATGATTCGCACAAGCGGTCTTGTCGGGTTGGTTTTTTCAACGAAAATCACTTCTGCTTCGCGATGATCAGACAAACGGATTTGGGTCCCCGTAGAATAATTGGTCATTTCTTTAACTAAAGCGCTGATCACTTTATGATCATAGCGGCCGAACTGCTCCTGGAGGATTTCTTCGAGCACTTTATAAGGCGACTGTTTCCTCCGGTACATCCTCTCAGACGTCATGGCGTGGTACATATCACAGACAGCGATAATCTGGCTGAACGGATGGATTTTATTCTGACTGACTCCTAATGGATAACCTGTCCCATCCAATCGTTCATGATGCTGTAAAATAGCGACCTTTGCGTGGTTACTCAACGTAGATATTTTTTCTACGTTTCGGTAACTGTAGGTCGGATGGTTTTTCACCATCTCATACTCTCTCTCTGTTAAAGGGGCCTCTTTCCACGTAATTCGTTCACTGACTTTCGCCATCCCGCTATCAGCAAGAAGCCCGGCTAAACCGACTTGAATCCATTCACCGTAATTGTAGCCCATTTTCGACGCCACATAACTAGATAACAGCCCCATCGCTACACTGTGATGATAGATGTAATCTTTACTGGAGGTATAATGATGGAGCGAGAAAACTTCCCGCCCTGCAGAATCGACAGCTCTCTCAAGGAGGGGAACCATCACTTTGCGGATCGCACTGATGTTTAAAGGCGATCCACCTTGCCATGAAATGAACCATTTTTTATACTCCTGCACAGCAGCTAGGTAGGATTCAAAGAAAGGAAGATCAGGTTCCTCAGAACGCATCTCCTGATATAGATCTTCTTCTTGGTCTGTCGGCTTGGAAGCTATGAAAAGCGAACCGTCCGACCGACGATTGGAAACTTCAACAATATCAATTTTAAATTTCTTCAGTACATCAATATGGACGGGCTGAATGGTCGTATTTTTAGGCACGATCGGTCGATTCGTCCGACCCATGACGTCTTTCGTCAAGAGACAGCCCGGTTCCAATTGTGATGTAGCTACCCTCATGGCAACGAACCACCTTCCACTAGTTTCTTTTATGTAAAGATCTCTTGAATCTCAAATGATATTTATAGTTCTATATTACCATGAATATTTCAACAAAATAGCAAATATTGAAAAATTTAATGGATAAGTATGAATCTGTTCCTCCGCCCTATAAAAAAGTCGCCTGCCGAAATGAATCGACAGGCGACGGATCATGGAAGTTTGCTTACTTATGATTCATCTGACTCTTCTTCTGTTGGTTCGTCTGATGTTTCTGCACTTTCTTCAGAAATCTCATCTTGAGATTCAGCTTCTTTTTCCAGCGCTTCTTCCACCAGTTCTTCTTCCTCTTTTTCAGACTCGACACGAGCAACGGTAGCGACTTCTTCACCTTCTCCAAGACGAATCAAGCGTACGCCCTGTGTGTTCCGTCCTGTTTCAGAAATACTTTCCATTGGCATACGGATTAAGACACCACTGGCAGTGATAATCATGATATCCTCTTCGCCATTGACGGCTTTCGTAGCGACGACTTTACCATTCTTATCTGTCAGATTACACGTAATGATTCCTTTACCACCACGGTTGGTAATCCGGTACTCGTCAGCTGGTGTGCGCTTTCCATAGCCTTTGCTCGTAACGGTGAGCACTTGCAGGGAATCGTCGAGGATTTCCATGGATACGACTTTGTCGTCTTCACGAAGGGAAATCCCTTTGACACCTGCGGCTGTACGTCCCATCGCACGGATTTGATCTTCATTGAAACGGATCAAGTAACCGTTCTGTGTGCCAATCATGATATCTTTCGTTCCATCTGTCAGTCGGACCGAAATCAGCTCATCATCTTCACGCAGTCCGAGAGCGATCAGACCGCCTTTTCGGATATTCGCGAATTGGGAGAGCGTTGTCCGCTTCGTGATTCCGTTCTTCGTTGTAAAGACGAGGTACCAGTCATCAACGAAATCTTCAACGGAGATCACAGCATTGATCCACTCATCACGTTCAACGTTCAACATGTTGATGATCGGAATCCCTTTAGCCGTTCGGCTGAATTCTGGTACTTCATAGCCTTTAGCTTTGTATACTTTCCCTTTGTTTGAGAAGAAAAGCAGGGTATTGTGAGTCGACGTAGATAATAGGTGTTCGACGAAGTCTTCTTCGTGTGTTCCCATGCCCTGCACGCCTCGTCCACCTCTTCGCTGTGAACGGTAAGTGGATGCAGGAAGACGTTTGACATAGCCCTGGTGAGTGACCGTGACGATGACCGTTTCTTCAGGGATCAAGTCCTCATCCTCGATGAAGTCTGTTCCGCCAAGGACGATTTCTGTACGGCGCTTATCATTATAGCGCTCCTTCACATCAAGCAGTTCTTCACGGATGATTTCAAGAACTTTTTCATCGTCAGCAAGGATCGCTTTCAATTCTTGAATTAATTTCATGACTTCTTGATATTCATCCTCTATTTTTTCACGCTCTAAACCGGTCAGTCGCTGCAGACGCATATCAAGAATCGCTTGTGCCTGCTTTTCAGAAAGACCGAAACGCTCCATCAAACCGGTACGTGCGATTTCAGTCGTTTGCGATTCACGAATAAGTGAAATCACTTCATCCAGGTGATCAAGGGCAATACGCAGACCAGCAAGGATGTGAGCGCGCGCTTCTGCTTTTCTAAGTTCGTATTCTGTACGGCGGCGAATGACGACTTTCTGGTGTTCCAAATAGTGCTCGAGGCACTGTTTTAAGTTGAGCACTTTCGGGTGCCCGTTGACGAGTGCGAGCATATTGATGCCGAACGTTGATTGCAGGGCCGTCATTTTGTAAAGGTTGTTGAGAAGGACGTTCGGATTGACGTCACGGCGCAATTCTATGACGATACGCATGCCGTTACGGTCCGATTCATCGCGGAGATCTGTGATGCCATCGATTTTCTTATCGCGGGCAAGATCGGCGATTTTTTCAACGAGACGGGCTTTGTTCACCTGATAAGGAAGCTCGTGCACGATTAAACGGCCTTTGCCGTTGGCTTGTTCTTCAATTTCTACATCCGCACGGACTGTGATCGAGCCTTTGCCTGTTTCATAGGCTTTGCGAATTCCACTTAAGCCGAGAATTTTACCAGCTGTCGGGAAATCCGGGCCATAGATATGGTTTTCCATCAGTTCCTGGATGGTAATCTCCGGGTCCTTACTAAGAGCGAGGACTGCATCAATAACCTCACCAAGCTGATGTGGAGGGATGTTCGTCGCCATTCCTACCGCAATTCCTGAACCGCCATTGACGAGCAAGTTAGGAAATTTGGCTGGAAGCACTGCAGGCTCCCGCTCTGTTCCATCGTAGTTATCATTGTAATCGATCGTATCTTTGTTGATGTCCCTTAGGATCTCCATAGAAATTTTGGACATACGTGCTTCCGTATAACGCATGGCGGCTGCGGCATCTCCGTCCACCGAACCAAAGTTTCCGTGTCCATCGACGAGCATGTATCGATAGTTGAAGTCCTGTGCCATACGCACCATCGTGTCATAGACAGCAGAGTCCCCGTGAGGGTGGTATTTACCGATGACTTCTCCTACAATACGTGCCGACTTTTTGTAAGCTTTGTCCGAATGCATACCAAGGTCATGCATCGCATATAATATCCTTCTGTGTACAGGTTTCAGGCCGTCTCTGACATCAGGAAGGGCACGGGCTACGATGACACTCATCGCATAATCCAGGAATGAGGTGCGCATTTCGTGACTGATGTTGACTTCCTGTACGCGCGGACGTTCGGGTTGATCCACCATTCTTTTACCTCCTAGTTACCTAAAAGGGGAAAGGATATGTTCGCCTCCCTTTCCCACTCTTTCATGACATTCGTTTTATATTAAACATCAAGGTTTTGTACATATTGGGCGTTCTCTTGAATGAAGTTACGACGCGGTTCGACTTTGTCTCCCATAAGAATATCAAAGGTTTCATCCGCCCCCATCGCATCCTCTAAGCTGACCTGAAGCATCGTTCTCGTTTCAGGGTCCATCGTCGTTTCCCAAAGCTGTTCCGGGTTCATCTCTCCAAGACCCTTGTAACGCTGAACGCCAGGCTTCGGTGAATTGGACAGCTCTGCAAGCTTCGCATCCAGCTGCTTATCACTGTACGTGTAGTAAATCGTTTTTCCTTGCTGGATTTTATAAAGCGGCGGCTGAGCGATATAGATATAGCCATGTTCAATCAATGGACGCATATAACGATAGAAGAACGTCAATAGTAAAGTACGAATGTGTGCACCATCGACGTCGGCATCGGTCATGATTACGATCTTATGATAACGTGCCTTTGAAATATCGAACTCTTCACCGATTCCTGTACCAAGGGCTGTAATGATAGCACGGACTTCGTTGTTGGAAAGGATTTTATCCAAGCGTGCTTTTTCAACGTTGATGATTTTACCGCGCAATGGCAGAATCGCCTGGAAATGACGATCCCGTCCCTGCTTAGCAGATCCTCCGGCAGAGTCACCCTCAACAATGTAAAGTTCAGAGATGTTGGCATCTTTGGAAGAACAGTCCGCTAATTTACCTGGCAGGTTGGAAACCTCAAGCGCATTTTTACGGCGCGTCAGTTCACGTGCTTTCTTCGCGGCCATTCTTGCTCTTGAAGCCATCAATCCTTTTTCAACAATCGTTTTAGCCATGTTCGGATTTTCAAAAAGGAACTTTGTGAAACTTTCCGAGAACAGAGAGTCCGTAACGGTACGTGCTTCACTGTTGCCGAGTTTCGTCTTTGTCTGACCTTCAAACTGCGGGTCCGGATGTTTGATTGAGATGATCGCTGTCAAACCTTCCCTGACATCGTCTCCTGTCAAATTCGGATCCGTCTCTTTGAACATGTTGTTTTTACGTGCATAGTCGTTGATCACACGTGTCAAACCGGTCTTGAAACCAGATTCGTGCGTTCCGCCTTCGTACGTATGGATGTTGTTAGCATAGGAATAAATATTACTCGCGAATCCATCGTTATACTGCATGGCGATTTCAATAGATATCTCATCTTGTTCATCCTCGATGAAGAAGGCATCATGCAGGGTTTCACGCGTGCGGTTCATGTGTTCGACATAGGAAAGGATTCCGCCTTCGAAATAGTAATTCACAGGCTCTTCATCCGTACGTTTATCTTCAATCGTGATGGTAAGACCCTTGTTTAGAAAAGCGAGCTCACGCAAACGATTAGCAAGAATCTCAAACTTATATTCCTCTGTCTCTGAGAAAATTTCAGGGTCTGGTTTGAATTGGATGCGTGTTCCTGTCTGATCAGTTTCTCCGATCACCTTCAAGTCTTCTTCTGGAACACCGCGGTGATAAGCCTGGTAATGGATGTTTCCATCACGGTGGACGAACACTTCTAGTTTCGTAGATAAGGCGTTTACGACGGATGCCCCTACACCATGGAGACCTCCGGATACTTTATATCCGCCCCCGCCGAACTTACCTCCGGCGTGAAGAACGGTCAGAATGACTTCAACAGCGGGACGTCCCGTTTTCTCCTGGATCCCGACAGGAATACCACGGCCGTTATCGGTAACGGTAATGCTGTTGTCTTTTTCGATCGCGACTTGAATATGATCGCAAAAACCGGCCATCGCTTCATCGATACTGTTATCGACGATTTCCCATACGAGGTGGTGAAGGCCTTTTTCGTTCGTAGAACCAATATACATTCCTGGACGTTTTCTTACCGCTTCTAATCCTTCCAGTACCTGTATTTGACTCTCATCATATGCCTGCTGCTCTTCGATAATATCTTCCTTCATGGTACTCACCTACATTTCTCAAGTGGTTTATCTCTAATCCCTTACGTCTCTCATCTATCGGTATATTAAAAATCGGACTCTTCCGAGAAATCTTCCAGTTTATTCAGTGTTGTCATCATGTTCGCCCGCTTCTTCAATGTATAGACAGATAGTGGGCTGAAATAGATGATATCATTCGTAATTACAATTGCTTTCGCCTGGTGGTCTTCCGTTTCAATGACCTGCTTTTCCTTACGTTGGTTATGAATCATTTCTTCGATGATAGAAGAAGATGAAATCAAACTATGATCAATGATCGCCACGACATCCTTCGACTGGATGACGTGATCATCCCCGATATGAATGAACAATTCGCCACCTCATTTCTCTACGTCTATCGTTCCTTCTTTCACACGGAAAATCTCCGCTTGTTCCAGTGCTTCATGTTCAATTCCGTCGATACTCGTTGTAGAAACGAACGTTTGGACTTTTCCTTGAATCGTATGAAGCAAATGCGATTGTCTAAAGTCATCCAGTTCACTAAGTACGTCATCAAGAAGCAAAATGGGGTATTCGCCTACTTCACTATGAATCAGTTCAATTTCAGCGAGTTTCAAAGACAATGCCGTCGTCCGCTGCTGGCCCTGTGACCCATACGTTTGTACGTCTTTTCCGTTCACGTAAAAAACCAGATCATCCCTGTGTGGTCCTGCCAACGTCGTCCCGCGTTCCACTTCTTTTGATTCAATTTCTGCAAACTTTTCAGAGAATGTATCTTTTATTGTTTCCAAATTCATATCCTCTGATACTCGCACACTCGCATCATAAGCAATTTCCAGCTTCTCCAACTGCCGACTGATTCCTTCGTGGATCGGTGTCGCCCATGACCTTAGAAGCTGCAGGAATTTGAACCGGCGTTCGACAATCGTCGTTGCATGTTCAATCAGCTGCTCTGTCAAAACACCGAGCATCGTCCGGTCCGCTCCCGGCTTTCGCTGCAAATCTTTCAACAGATGATTTCGTTGTCTGAGAATCTTCTGATATTGACCTAAATGATAAATGTATGTGGGTTGTATTTGGCCGATTTCCATGTCAATAAACCGACGACGCACCTGAGGGCTCCCCTTCACAAGATTGAGATCCTCAGGTGCAAACATCACCACGTTCAAAGCGCCGATGTAGTCGCTCAGACGCTTTTGCTCAATATGATTCAATTTCGCTTTTTTCCCCTTTTTAGAAACGATGATTTCAAGAGGAAAACGACGATTCCGTTTAAAGATACTCCCTTTTATTTTACCATACTCTGCATCCCACTGTATCAGTTCTTTATCTCTGGGCGTACGATGGGACCTAGTAAAAGCGAGTACATAGATCGCTTCCATCAGATTGGTTTTTCCCTGGGCATTTTCACCAATGATGACATTGATCTTATGGTCGAACGTCAATGAGAGCTCATCATAGTTCCTGAAAGAACGTAATGATAACTCATGGATATACATAGAGGAACGCCTGACCTAAGCTTCTTTGACGACAGTGAAGCTGCCGAATTCTTCAACTTCTACTGTATCGCCCACATACAGTTTGCGGCCACGACGATTGTCAGGTTCTCCGTTTACGTAAACTTCAAATTCCGACAAGAAAATTTTCACCATTCCACCAGATTCGACAATATTGGCTAATTTCAAAAACTTCCCTAATGGAATATATTCTGTACTGATACCGATCTCTTCGTTCATAATCATTTCACCCTATTTCATGAATTCACCTATCTTTCATTTTACTAAAGATAGATGTGTAAGGAAAGTGTGAGACAACGAAACAGGTCTGTATGCCTCTTTCATCTCTTGTTTAGTGACATTTCAACCTTCTTATTGCCCCATTCTTCCATCATTCGCTCATTTTCGTTTTTCCCCTGTCTTCACCAATAAACTTAGGCACCTAAGTATCTAGTGCTGTGAAAACGAACAGTTATTAACAAAGTCATCGCTTCCTTGAATTTCCACCGGATAATACATAAAAATCTGACCAATAAGAAAAGGTGCTCTATGCAAAACATAAAGCACCTTTTTACCTTTACCTTTTTCGGAGATTTAATAAGTTCTTACTGGAAGAATCAACTGTAAAATCTGGTCGTCATCGACAGGGCGAATCAAGAATGGGCGCATCGCTCCTGTAAATTCGACTTTCACCTGGTCATAATCGACCGCTTTCAGTGCATCCATCATGTATTTGGCACTGAAAGATATTTTCAGATCTTCTCCATCGACATCAGTCGCCATCACTTCTTCGACAACATTCCCTACTTCCGGGGAATTCCCTGTGATTTCAAGATGATTGTCTTCTTTTGTAATTAAACGAACAACATTGTTGCGATTCTCTTTCGCGAGAAGAGATGCGCGATCTACTGATTGCAGCAATTCCTTCGTGTCAATTTTGACGATCGTTTTGCTTTGTTCAGGAATCAGACGAGAAGTTTCCGGATAATTCCCCTCAAGCAAGCGGGAAAGGAAGTACAGGTGTTTCGTACGGAATAAGACTTGATTTTCTGTCACACTGACTTCAATCGTATCTTCGGAATCATCAAGAATTTTGTTTAATTCCGTCAAACTTTTACCAGGAATGACTACAGCCGGTAAAGATTTTCCTTCTGGTTGTTCCAATGGAATTTTACGTGAAGCTAACCTATGGCTGTCGGTCGCAATGAATTCCAGTCTTCCGTCATCAAGTTTTACATGAACACCCGTCAGGATTGGTCTTGTTTCAGAAGTCGATACCGCAAAAACGGTCTGGCGGATTAAATTTTTTAAAAGGTCAATCGGCAGTTCAAAGCTATCTTCTGTATGAAGTTGCGGAAGTTGTGGGTATTCTTCTGGATCTTGGCCATTCAAATGAAATTCTGCATTTCCAGAACGTATCGTGACATTACGAGTATGGTCACTTTCTATTTCTACAGTATTTTGAGGAAGTTTACGGACAATATCAGGGAAATACTTGGCCTGGAGAACGATGCTTCCCGGTTCAATATTTTCTACATAAACAATACCGTCTTCTTCACTAGGAATGAAAGATTCAATAGAGATATCTGAATCACTACCTGTTAATTTGATTCCTTCTTCACTCGCTTCGAGTTTCATTCCTGTAAGAATTGGAATCGTGGTTCTGGAAGAGATGGCTTTCATGACGTTTTGGACACTATTGATCAATTGATCCCTTTGGATAACGAATTTCATTTTGAATACACTCCTCCTACTTGAGCATATATTAATTATTTTTATATAAAATGTAGTAATAGTACTAGTATGGGCTGTGGAAATGTGGATAACAAGGTTAAACGTTTATTTCATAAGGTTATCCACATGTGGATAGGGTGTTGACGAACGTGCAATCACTATTCACATTATCCACTAGTGAGATTTTAACTGTTCTCTGATTTCATCCAATTCTTTTTGCAGCTGTTGATCATCGGCAACCATTTTTGAAATTTTTTCGTGAGCATGAATGACCGTTGTATGATCACGTCCTCCAAACTCTTCCCCAATCTTCGGCAATGAGAAATCTGTCAGTTCCCTGGATAGATACATGGCAATCTGTCTTGGAAAGGCGACGGATTTTGTCCGTTTCTTCGCTGGGAAATCTTCCAGTCTCACATTATATTTTTCGCCGACCATTTCCTGAATGGCTTCAATTGTAATGACCTTAGGTTTTGAGCTAGGAATGATATCTTTCAAAGCTTCTGCCGCAAGTGATGCGTTGATATCACTATTAATTAAAGAAGAATAGGCAACGACACGGATCAGCGCACCTTCAAGTTCGCGGATGTTTGTATCGATTTGATTGGCGATATAAAGCATCACCTCGTTCGGGATATCGAGTCCTTCCGCTTTTGCCTTTTTACGAAGGATCGCGATTCTTGTTTCTAAATCAGGCGGTGTGATGTCCGTGATCAGTCCCCATTCAAATCGTGAACGCAGACGGTCTTCCAGTGTCGGAATTTCTTTTGGCGGACGGTCACTGGAAATGACAATCTGCTTGCTTTCTTCATGAAGTGTATTGAACGTGTGGAAGAACTCTTCCTGTGTTTGTTCTTTTCCTGCAAGGAACTGTATATCATCTATTAAAAGCACGTCGACACTACGGTATTTATTTCGGAAATTGACGGCCTTGTTGTCTCTAATGGAATTAATGAATTCGTTCGTAAACTTTTCCGATGATAGATACACCACTTTGGCATTCGGATTATGATCGAGTACATAGTGTCCGATCGCATGCATCAGGTGCGTTTTACCAAGACCGACGCCACCATAGATAAACAATGGGTTATAGGCTTTGGCTGGTGCTTCTGCCACAGCTAAAGAAGCAGCATGAGCGAAACGGTTGCCCGAACCGATAACAAAGGTATCGAATGTATATTTGGAGTTCAGCATGCTTTGTGGTGATTCTTCGTTTCCATTGTTTTTTACATTCGGTACTTTCTTAGAGGATAGTTTCACATCTTCTAGTGAGTCGTCTTTAGATTCCGGAATTATGAACTTTGTATCAAGTTTCGCCCCTGTCACTTCATATAAAGTTTCCGTAATCAAGCTCTCATATTGATTTTCAAGCCAATCTCTGGCGAATTCATTCGGAGCAACGATTGTCAGCGTATTTTCATTCAAAGAATCTGCTTTGGTTGCTTTCAGCCATGTTTCAAAGCTCGGTTTGCTGATTTTTTCTTTAATCTGCTCGAGCGTATTGTTCCATAATTCATTGATGTTCTCCAAATTGTTTCACCCCTCTCTGTTTCAGTGGAAAACAAAAAAACCTTTCGTTCTCTTTTTCGAACGTAGCAAAAGGATCGAAAGGCATTCGTATAAGGTTTGTATAATAGATGTCGTTAAAAAACCTCTGATCGGATGTGGATGTCCGGAAGTTGATTTTACTAGAGTTCTAGAAAGTTATTTTCAATATCCACACTCTTGTGCATAACTACATAAACAGCCGTGTTAATAACTGTCCACATGTTATCCACAATCTGTGGAAAAGATTTATGGTCTTCAGAAGTCATTCACGGTTAAACACAAATATAATACCAGATAAAAACGGCAGTTGCAATGGTTCACGATAACTTATCCACAATTTCAACGCCTTGTAGACAAAACTCATCCACAACACTATATTTTGTGATTTTCTTGTCGATATTTGTTGTGGACAGTAGAAAACGCAGGTTTAAATTATACACAGATCCTGTGAATGTTCGCCAGGGGGAGATTTTGTTCGCTTATTTTAGACAGCTGTTTTCACTTGTTATAGTACAGGTCTGTTATATAACGGGTGTGATCTTCACGGGTCTAGTCGTAAAATAAAAGTTGACAAAAAGTAAGGGGATTTATTATACTAATCGGGACTGCCTTTTAGATGTATTATTGGAATTTTCCTCAGGAGGTGTATATATAATGAGTAAACGCACGTTTCAACCAAATAACCGTAAGCGCAAAAAAGTACACGGCTTCCGTGCACGCATGAGCACTAAGAACGGTCGTCATGTTCTTGCACGCCGTCGTCGTAAAGGAAGAAAAGTTCTATCAGCATAGGCCACTGAAAACAATCAGTGGTCTTTTTTTCAGTATAATGGTCAAAAGAGGGGGCGGATCTTCGTCCCTCTTTTGTTTTTTAGAGAAAAGATGAGCGTAGAATTCTCTGTTCATTCTTTTATAGATTTTTGATCGCCTAAAAAGGTGAGAGCAGGATAAAAAGAGATGTTTTTCTACATAATGTAAAAGATCTCTTACTGGGAGTGGAAGGCAAAACGGTCTGCCCAAGCCACCTTGTTTGTGATTTTGGAGGGTGTTCGATGAAAAAAGCTTATCGTATTAAAAAAAATGAAGACTTTCAAAAGGTTTTTCGTCGCGGGCAGTCGTTCGCCAATCGCCAGTTGGTCCTTTATTATATGAAAAAGGAAGATCAATCCCATTTCCGAATCGGTTTATCGGTCAGCAAGAAAATTGGTCATGCGGTCATGCGGAACCAGATCAAGCGGTATCTCAGGCAAGCCTTTCATGAACTCGAGAAAGAGATCCACCCGAATTACGACCTTGTCATCATTGCACGGAAACCGACGAACCAAATGGAATTTCATGAGATAAAGAAAAGCCTGACCCATGTATTATCACGGTCAAAGCTATTAAATAAAAAAATTCGCACGTAATCATATAGAATTATGGTGTCAACTAATGCTAAACTTATGATTGTCGTATAGTCATTCATCGGTTTGTATTTAAAAAAAGATAGAAGAGCGATTTCAGTAAGGAGGAAGGAACGTTGCGGAATAAATTACTCATCCTGGTCGCGATGACAGGTATGCTTACGTTCCTATCCGGGTGTATGGACGTCAACAAAGAGATTACCTCGGATAGTACAGGATTTTGGAATGAATATATTGTTTATCCATTGTCACAAACATTGTTGTTTTTCGCTGATGCAACAAATGGAAGTTACGGGTTAGCGATCATTATCGTTACGATCATTATCCGTGTCTTGCTTTTGCCGTTGAACGTCAAACAATTGAAAAGTTCAAAAGCGATGCAGGATATTCAACCGGAATTGAAAGAATTGAGAGAAAAATACTCTTCAAAAGATGCTCAGACACAACAGAAGCTACAACAAGAAACGATGCAGCTATTCCAGAAAAACGGCGTCAATCCACTCGCGGGTTGTTTGCCAATCATCGTTCAAATGCCGATTTTGATTGGTTTCTATCATGCAATTATGAGAACAGAAGCTGTTCAAACTCATAACTTCTTATGGTTAGAGCTTGGACAAGCGGATCCGTTCTTAGCGATTCTGACTGCAGCAACAACTTTCCTGCAGCAAAAATTGATGATGGCTGGAGGAGCGGCTGCACAGAACCCGCAAATGCAAATGATGCTTTATATCATGCCGTTAATGATCGGTACATTCGCATTCTTCTTCCCATCTGCCCTTGCGTTGTACTGGATTGTCGGTAACATTGTCATGATTCTTCAAACCATTTTCATTCGTAAACCAATGATGAAAGATGAGACAGGAGGAGCAAACTAGTGAAGCAATGGACTGCTACGGGGACCACAGTTGATGAGGCGATCCAAACAGCACTAGAGCAATTACACACATCAAGAGATCAAGTCGATGTCGAGATCATTGATGAAGGTAAAAAAGGATTTCTCGGTTTTGGTACGAAACCAGCGATTGTAAAAGTAACGATCAAGAAAAATCCAGTGCAGGACGTCGAAACATTCATCTATGAAGTAGCAGAACAAATGGGCGCTCCTGTCCAGGTGAAAACAGAGCTCCGTCAGCGCGACATTTATATGGAGCTTGAAGGTGACAAGATTGCGATGCTGATTGGTAAACGCGGCCAAACATTGAATTCACTTCAATACTTGGCTCAGCTCGTTGTGAATCGCGAGTCCGATGTCTTCTATACCGTCATGTTAGACGCAGAAGGCTATCGTGGTCGAAGGAAAGAAACCTTAGAAAATCTCGCCAATCGATTAGCTGAAAAAGCGGTACGGACCAATCAGGAAGTGAAGCTTGAGCCGATGCCGTCGTATGAAAGAAAAATCATACACAGTGCGCTGCAAAACCATAAAAAAGTCGAAACGGATTCTGACGGAAATGACCCCCGCAGACACGTCGTCATTCGACCTCAATAATGTTTTACTTATGCTTCTGTTCATCACCCATGAACAGAAGCATTTTTTATGGATCTCTAAATCAACAAACGCTCCCTTCTTGGAGACTTAGTTTCGAGACTTTTGTGTGCGTTTGGGGGCTCCTGGTAACAGTTCGCTTTCCCTCCGTCCCTTGGCCAAA
The DNA here is from genome assembly GCF_003386945.1 of Halobacillus trueperi. Lineage (NCBI taxonomy): Bacteria > Bacillati > Bacillota > Bacilli > Caryophanales > Bacillaceae > Halobacillus > Halobacillus trueperi. Next base: position 43,735 of record NZ_QUAE01000004.1, read on the forward strand.
TAAGTGTCTCGAAACACCCCGGAATAGGTAACTTTCTAGTGTAATGGAACACCGTGAATCCAACTTTAATACTTGCAGTCGTTCGTACTAAAGCTTGCTCTAGAGCTATATTCAACTAGAAAGTGGTAGGTGTGCAAGATGCTTCATCTATGCGGGTTCGTTTCTCACCTATATCGAATGGGGTGGTTGGGAAGCTGCGAGACTCCCGTGGGAGAAGGAGATAGGCGAGATCCCGCAGGACGTAGTCCGAGGAAGCTCGGCGCTCCCCCACAGGAAAGCGAGTAGCTTCCCAGACACCCCTGACGCTCAACACGGCAAACGAAGCCCAAAACATATCGAAACTAAGTATTCAAGAATCCTGCTATATTGTTTAATAAATATCTGCTGGTCGTATTGTTCCCTGTTATGGTGGGGAAAATGATAGGAAGAGTTATACACATGTGGACAACTAGAAGGTGCGGAAATAGGGAATATACGTGTTGATATCTTTTCAAAACACGTGGCGGTGTGGTAAGGTAGTATGTTAGTGACAACAAAAATATTCCTGTTGTGGATAAATATAAATCAAACATTTTTCAGGAGGTGAGTGCGTGTGGAAACAGATACAATAACCGCAATTTCGACCCCAATGGGAGAAGGGGCGATCGCCATTGTCCGTTTGAGTGGACCTGAAGCAGTGGCGATTGCTGCCAACCTTTTTAAAGGGAAGGATTTGAACGAGGTCGATTCCCACACCATGCATTACGGAAAGATTATTGACCCAGAATCGGGCGAAATGGCGGAAGAAGTGATGGTATCTGTCATGCGTGCCCCGAAAACTTTTACACGAGAAGATATTGTAGAGATCAACTGCCACGGAGGGCTTGTTTCTGTCAATCGCCTCTTAGAGATTGTGTTGGCGAGCGGTGCCAGATTAGCGGAACCCGGAGAATTCACGAAGCGTGCCTTCTTGAATGGCCGTATCGATCTTTCTCAAGCGGAAGCGGTCATGGACTTGATCCGCGCCAAAACGGACCGGGCGATGGATGTCGCTTTGAAGCAGATGGATGGCCGGCTATCGAAACTGATTCAGGAATTGAGACAAAAGCTTCTCGAGACGCTCGCTCATGTCGAAGTGAACATCGACTATCCAGAATATGATGATGTCGAAGAGATGTCTCATGAAATGATGGAAGAGAAGACGAAAGAAGTGCACGAGGAAGTCACCCGTATTCTTCAAACCGCTAAGCAAGGAAAAATTTTGAGAGAGGGACTGGGTACGGCAATTATCGGTCGTCCGAATGTCGGGAAATCCTCCTTGATGAATGCCCTTGTCCATGAAAATAAAGCGATTGTGACAGAGGTCCCAGGTACGACCCGTGATGTGATCGAAGAATACGTCAACGTCCGTGGCGTTCCGCTTCGTCTTATTGATACGGCGGGAATTAGGGAAACGGAAGACATCGTAGAAAAAATCGGGGTCGAACGTTCAAGGCAAGTACTGAAAGAAGCTGATCTGATTCTGTTTGTGTTAAACTATGGGGATGAGCTGAGCGAAGAGGATAAGAAACTTTTCGAAGCGATCCGGGATATGAATATTATCGTAATCGTCAATAAAATGGATCTAGAACAGCGGTTGGACCTTGATCAAATGAAGGAATTGGCTGGGGATCACCCAGTGATTACGACCTCCCTGATCCGTGAAGAAGGCATCGACCAATTGGAAACAGCGATTGGAGATACGTTCTTTGAAGGGGATCTGGACGCTGGTGATATGACATATGTTTCGAATGTCCGCCATGTTCAGTTATTAAAACAAGCGAAACAAGCCCTTGAAGATGCCCAAAATGGTATGGAAATGGGGGTTCCGCTTGATGTCGTACAGATCGATGTTACAAGAACGTGGGAGATTCTCGGGGAAATCGTCGGGGATACGGTTCACGAAAGCTTGATCGATCAGTTATTCTCGCAATTCTGCTTAGGAAAATAAACGTTCTGTTTAAATGATATTCATTATGATAAAAAAAGGAGAGTCATCCGAATGACATATGATGCAGGGCATTATGATGTAATTGTTATTGGTGCTGGTCATGCCGGAGTAGAAGCAGGTCTTGCTGCCGCGCGCCGCGGGGCGAAGACGTTGATGCTGACCTTGAACCTCGACCTCGTTGCCTTTATGCCATGTAACCCGTCCATTGGTGGTCCCGCGAAAGGGATTGTTGTACGTGAAGTGGATGCATTAGGTGGAGCGATGGGGCGCGTTATTGATAAAACGCACATCCAGATGCGTCTTTTAAATACAAGAAAAGGGCCGGCGGTACGAGCGTTGAGGGCACAAGCTGACAAACCGCTTTATATCAAAGAAATGAAGCGGGTGCTTGAAAATCAGGAGAACCTGACGCTTCGTCAGGCCATGGTTGAAAAAGTACTGGTGGAAGATAATCAGGTCAAAGGTGTCGTCACAGAAACGAAAGCGGCCTACTATGCTCCGACTGTGATCGTTACGACCGGTACATTCATGCGAGGACGCGTCATCATCGGCGACTTGTCGTATGAAAGTGGCCCGAACAACCAGCGATCCACTGTTTCTCTTTCTGAACAGTTGGAGGAAATGGGCATTGAAATGGTTCGTTTCAAAACCGGAACGCCGATGCGTGTCAATAGTCACACCATCGACTATTCCAAAACTGAAATTCAGCCAGGAGAAGAAGAGCCACGCTCCTTTTCTTATGAAACGACAGAGTTCATCACCGACCAAATTCCGTGCTGGCTGACGTACACGAACGAAGACACCCACAAAATCATTAACGATAACTTAGGGCTATCTGCGATGTATTCAGGGGCGATCAAAGGTACAGGACCGCGTTACTGTCCGTCCATTGAAGATAAAATCGTTCGTTTCAATGATAAACCGCGTCACCAGATTTTCCTTGAACCGGAAGGAAGAGATACGGAGGAAGTCTATGTCCAAGGCCTTTCCACCTCACTTCCAGAGTACGTGCAGAATGAAATGATGCGTACCGTACCAGGTCTTGAAAAAGCGGAAATTATGCGTGCCGGTTATGCTATTGAATATGATTCTGTTGTGCCGACACAGTTGTGGCCGACACTTGAAACGAAGCAGATTGAAGGCCTGTTTACAGCTGGACAGCTTAACGGAACGTCCGGGTACGAAGAAGCGGCCGGGCAAGGCTTGATGGCAGGGATTAACGCGGCTGCGAAAGCGCTCGATCTTGAACCATTGATTCTTGACCGTTCTCAAGGTTACATTGGCGTCATGATTGATGATCTTGTGACCAAAGGAACAGGCGAACCGTACCGTCTGCTTACGTCCCGTGCAGAATTCCGTTTGATGCTTCGTCACGATAATGCGGATCTCCGTCTGACAGAAATCGGCTATCAACTCGGTTTAATTCCTGAAGACCGTTATGAGCGCTTCCGGGAGAAGAAACGTTTGATTGAAGAAGAGAAAAAACGGCTCGACAAAGTCATTTTGAAAGAGACGGATGAGGTTCAATCTGTCATCGAAGAAGCGGGTGGATCGAAGCTGAAAGATGCCATCCGTGCGACTGACTTACTGAAGCGTCCAGAAATGAATTACAGTCACTTGGAACGTTTGACTCCAAGCGATGTTCCCCTGCCCGACGATGTTAAAGAACAGGTAGAAATCCAGGTGAAATACAGCGGCTATATTAAAAAAGCTCTGGAGCAAATCGATCGCATGAAGAAGATGGAGACGAAGAAAATTCCTGAAGACATTGATTATGATGCGATTCACGGCCTTGCGACAGAAGCCCGTGACCGCCTGAAATCAGTCCGACCTCTATCTGTCGGACAGGCCTCCCGTGTATCAGGAGTGAATCCAGCAGACGTTTCCATTCTGCTTGTGTATATCGAACAAGGGAAAATCGCCCGCGTATCCGGGGAATAATTTGAAAGGATGGGCTTATGAATATCAACACCTTTCTTAAAGCACTACAGGAACATGGCATAGAACTCGACAATCACCAGCAGCGCCAGTTCGAAAAGTATTTTGACATTCTTGTTGAGTGGAATGAAAAAATGAATCTCACGGCAATTACCGATCAGGAAGGCGTCTATTTGAAACACTTTTATGATTCATTGACGGCTGCCTTCTACTATGACTTCAATCAACCGCTCCGTATTTGTGATGTCGGAGCGGGCGCCGGTTTCCCGAGCTTACCTTTGAAAATCGTCTTTCCGCAGTTGAAAGTGACGATTGTCGATTCTTTGAAAAAACGAATCACATTTTTGAATCACTTAGCCCACGAATTGGAGCTGGATGATGTCGCTTTTTATCATGATCGTGCCGAAAACTTCGGGAAAAATGCGAATTTCCGCGAAAGTTATGACCTTGTGATGGCGCGCGCCGTTGCGCGAATGTCCGTCCTTAGTGAATTATGTCTGCCTTTGGCTGTCAAAGGAGGAAAGTTCATGGCGATGAAAGGTCCGAACTTGAAGGATGAAATGGAAGACGCGAAGATTGCAATCCAAACCGTCGGTGGTGAGGTGCTTGATGTTCACACGTTTGAATTGCCTGAAGAGGGTAGCGAGCGGAACATCGCCATCATTGAAAAGAGAAGAAAAACACCTAAGAAATACCCGAGAAAAGCGGGAACACCAAATAAAACACCGATTCAATAACATCAATTACCTCTCTGCCTCTGGTAGAGAGGTAATTTTTTTAGGGAATAGGAGAACGAGGACATTAACTGCTAGTTACAGGACTTTGAACTAGAGAAACAGGACATTGCCCGGAAGATAGGGGATATTGAATTTGAATTGCAGGAAGTTGAAGGAGATGATCAAAAGTGGAAATCATTGTGCTTTCGGATACACATATGCCTAAAAAAGCGAAACAGCTTCCGGAACGTTTTTTAAAAGAATTGAAGAACGTGGATGCCATTATTCATGCTGGAGATTGGCAAACGTTAGAGCTTTATGAAACGTTGAAAGACTATGCTCCCGTGTACGGGGTGTATGGAAATGTAGACGGGGAAGAGGTCCAAAACAAATTTCCGGCAAAACAACTGCTCGAATGGGAAGGATACCGGATCGGAATCGTCCATGGCCACGGAGAGAAAAAGACGACGGAAAAACGTGCGCTGGAATCTTTCGAAGATGGTGCCGTGGATGTGTTGATTTACGGACACTCTCATATCCCAGTCCTCCGATATTTTAAGAGAACGCTCTTGTTCAATCCTGGCTCTCTCACTGATAAAAGGCGGTTGCCCATGTATTCGTTCGGGAAACTTTCCTTAACAAAGGCTGGAATCCATACGGAACATATTTTCTTTTCTTGATTATGAAAATATATTTCATAAAAAATATTTAAACGATGAAAGGAATTTCATCACCGCCTATCGAAAGGTATATAAGAGAATGTAAACGCTATCGTAGCGTGAAAGGGGATTGAAATGACAGAGAGTTTATTTCGTTTAGATGGAAAAATAGCAGCCGTCACTGGCGGAACAAGAGGAATCGGGCGTGCTGTAGCTATCGGTCTTGCCGAGGCTGGTGCTGATGTTGCCTTGTTACAGCGGAACACATCACAAGTAGACGTAAAAAAAGAAATCGAAGGCCATGGTCGAACATGCCACATCATTCCATGTGATTTGAGTGATAAAGATCAAGTGAAAGAGGCGATTCCATCGGTTGTGGAAGCGTTCGGTCGTGTTGATATTCTAGTGAATGCAGCAGGAATTCAGAGGCGTTCCGATGCTGTTGATTTTTCTGAAGAGGACTGGGATGATGTTCTGAATATCAATCTCAAAACGACGTGGATCCTCTGTCAGCAAGCGGGGCGCTATATGGTGCCGAACAAGAGCGGGAAAATCATCAACTTCGCTTCCTTGTTGTCCTACCAGGGAGGCATTCGTGTACCCGCGTATGCGGCTTCCAAAGGTGGCGTTTCCCAGTTGACGAAAGCCTTATCCAATGAATGGGCGAAAGAAGGTGTCAATGTCAACAGTGTCGTACCTGGCTACATCGCGACTGATATGAATACGGCGCTTATCCAAGACGAAGAAAGGAACAAGCAGATCCTTGATCGAATCCCAGCAGGTGACTGGGGAAAACCGGAAGACTTCATCGGTGCCGCGGTCTTTCTTGCTTCTGATGCCTCCCGTTATGTACACGGACATCAGTTGGCCATTGATGGTGGTTGGTTAGGAAGATAAAAAAATCCCGCTCCTTTTATGAGGGAGCGGGATTTTTTTGGCATGTCGGACAGTAGTAACAGCGCCGAGAAGCGGCACGGAACTTGATGATTTCTGTTCCATCGATCCGGCACGGTCGGTCTTCCCGATTGAAGACCCAGTGCCTGTACTCATAGCGCTTTTTGCCTTTCTTTTTCAACTCTTCTGCAAGGGCTGGATCGTTTGTGATGCCTTTATTTTCATAGGAACGCCACATCAGGTCGATGCACGCTTTTGCTGCACGGTAAAGCTGTTCCTCTGTGCAATCGATGGGTCTTGAAAATGGAGATATCCCAGCAACGAATAGAATCTCACTGCGCAAGTAATTTCCGATTCCTCCGATGAATGCTTGATCCAGGAGGAGAGAGGTCCATTTTCTTCGTTGAAATCTTTTTTCCTGAAAACGTGCAAAAAGATCATCTGGCGTCACATCTTCACTTAATAGATCGGGTCCTACTTTTGAAAGAAAAGGGTGCTCGTCCTCTTCTCCATTTTTCAGCACTTCAATATCTGAAGCACTATAAAGGAGGGCGGATTTCTTTTCATTATGAAGGGCGAGCCGCAATTGACGGTTTGTTTTCGGGTAGTTATAGGCGTTTCTAATGTACCATTTTCCGTATAATTGGTTATGCGAATAAATCACCTGGTCATTATCGAAGCGGATGAGCATCGCTTTTCCTTTTGTATCAACCCTGGTGACTTTTGAGCCGCGTAGGATTTCTTCATATCCTTGTAAATGGTCAAAGGCAAAACTGATATCCATGATGGGTCTGTTTTTTAATGCTTTTTCTACGGAATCTGCTGCCCGTCTGATTTCTGGTCCTTCTGGCATTTGTGTCGTTCCTTTCGGTCAGCTTGATGTAAACATTCCTCCGTTGATATGGATGAACTGTCCCGTCATGTAGGTGGAATCGTCTGATGCGAGTAGAACATAACTCCCTACATGTTCCACAGGCTGACCGGGACGACCCATCGGTGTGTTCGTACCGAATTCCTCCACTTTGTCTTCTGAGAATGTAGCCGGAATGAGTGGTGTCCAAATCGGCCCTGGAGCAATGCCGTTGACACGAATCCCCTTCTCGACTAATTGCTTGGCCATCGAACGGGTAAATCCAACAACCGCTCCTTTTGTTGCCGTATAATCCACAAGGTGAGGGTTCCCGATATATGGGTTTACGGAAGCGGTATTAATGATGGAGCTTCCTTTTCTCAAATGGGGAATCGCTGCTTTTGTTAAATGGAACATGGAGTAAATGTTCGTCCGGAATGTGCTTTCCAATTGTTCTGTAGTAATGTCTAACAGATCGTCCGTCGGGTGTTGTTCGGCAGCGTTATTGACGAGAATATCCAATTGACCAAGCTCGTTCACCGTGCGTTCGACCGCTGTTTTGCAAATTTCCTCATCACCGACGTCCCCAGGAATCAAGATGGCACGGCGTCCTTCCTCTTCGACTTTTTTCTTCGTATATTCGGCATCTTCATGCTCCTCTAAATAAGAAATAGCAACGTCGGCGCCTTCCTTCGCGTAGCCGATGGCCACAGATCGTCCAATACCGCTGTCACCACCTGTAATCAAGGCTACTTTTCCAACTAATTTATTGCCACTTTTATAATCCTCTTCCGCCTGCAAGGGCAGGGGGTTCATTTCATTTTCCACCCCTGGCTGAATCGACTGTTCTTGTCCTGGTTGACCGTTTGTTTGGCGTTGTTCTCTATTCATACGTGAACTCCTCCTCAAATGTTGTTTGTTTGATGTCATTCCACCATATGGGAAAAATCAAACAAACATAGCAAAAAACCCCTCATCGTGAGATTTATGAGGGGCGGATGGAAGAGCGTAATAATAAAGATCTTATGAATAATCCAATGACTATCCCTGGAAGCAAGAACAGGATGGGCAGCCAGACGGGTCCAATTAAAACACCTCCCACCTTGAATAGAGGTGAATAGATCAAACCTATGGTAACGGAGTAAGCACAAAAGGCAAAAGGAACAAAGGCATAAGGAGCGCATTCCCCATCCGCCTCACGGTACGCATCCCAAACGGCGAACATGTACACACAAGGATAAAACATCAGCCATTGATAGTCCGTCACTTCAATGGCTTTTTCTATATTTCCGTGAAAGCTATGGACAATCGCCATGTTGAAAGAGCTGTTCACGTTGAGGATCACTTCTAAAAGGATGAAGGCGAGTCCCTTGATGAGATGTCCATTCAACAGCTGGCCGAATCCCGGAAAAGCAATGCTCCATAATAAAATTTCCAGTCGTTTTTCTTTCATATCGATTCCTCTTCCGCTAAAAATTATTGGATGAGTTTCTGTCTGTCTGGAGCTTGCGGGGGTTCTTCAAACCATCCATTATGAATCATGATATCCAGACCGTCTTTGGCATAGATCGCGGCTTCTAAAATGAACTTATGATAAATGAAGACAATATCGTACCGGAGCCCCACGGCTGAACCAGTGGCATAATTCACTTGTCCAGATGAAGCAAGAACGCTTATTAAATACATCATGAGTCGGTCAGAGAAGACAGGATCTGTGTTTGTGGTCAAATAATTGGCAGATACCATCGGCGTCAAAATTCCGGACTGATCTAAAAGAGTGGAGAACGACTTCCGATGTTTAATCGACATCTTTTTCCCTTGTTTCATATACTCTTTGACTGTTTTGTTCTTACTAGTCTGCGCAAATCCCTGACACAATACCTCTCCGAGGGTGTTAGTTTTTATGTTTTCATACAAATGTGTGATTTCCATTGTATTCAAGGATCTTTTACTAAATGGATGATAGTATTTTTTAGTTTCAATGTATTCTGTTTCTTTGGATACTGCGATTTGCGGAGGTCTTATATAAACCTCTTTTTCCATTCCGATGTTCACACAGCGGTTGTAAAGTTGATCTTGTTTGTTTATCCGTTCCGATAAAAATTCACGGACATCTTCTCTTGATGAGGTCCCTAAAGAGAACCCATCAGAAGTAAGACCTACCTTTCCCATGTGTCCCAGGAAGGTCAACATAAAGGCATCTGTAAACAGCTTTGGAGCATTGGGGTTCAAGTCATCCAAGCTGTAACCGTTGGGAACAGGGAGACCCGCTTCCTCAAAAAATCGCCCGCAATCTTCGATCCCTCTATCTGCTAATTCTCTTGCCAATCCTATTAACGGTTGAATTTCTTCATCCCTATGCGTCAATTGGAAATGTTCCAATATGGGGATGGCCATACTGTTCTGCACATATTGTGTCCATAAAAGGCCGGTTTCATTGGCTGTCAGTGTTTTTTTGGACATATTGGTTACCCTCCTGTGATGATGGTGGCGGCTCTAACTTACTCTCTTTCACTTCTTCCTTATACAACAAATAACCAGGCAAACAGACCAGGTTTACAAGGAAAATGTAGATCAATAATTTAGCTAACCAGTCGATGACGAACACAGTAGAGATAAAAACTAATGCAACGATGATCAGTGGAGAAAGATAAGCGTAAATCATGGTTCGTCCTCCTTGTCTCTTTTATACTTTCCGTCCAGGTATAAATTATTACGAAAAGAGGATGATAGGAGAAAGAAGTCAGACTGTGGAATAAAGGAGTTCGTCATGTGGAAATGGAAGCGGAAAGAAAAACAGCAGCCAGAAAAGCAACAGCAGACAAAGAAGCAGAACGGCTCTCTTTCTGAATTTATTCAAGCGATGCAGCAATCGGAGGATTTTGTCCATTACAAGTTAAGCGGCAGTACGAGGTGCACGATTTCTTATTTAAAAACGATGAGTGACTCGAAAATATTAAATCGCAGTGTTTTATCAATATTAAATAGCGAATCCTTACACACATTACATGACATGCGGGAAAGAATTCCTGTGGAAAACATCCGAGTGACTTCAAAACTGGAATTAATTGAAGAAAAAGTTATGTTCGGTTACATCATGATCCAGATTCATGAAAAGGATGAAGAAGTACTTCTGGTTCCTGCGGTCTCCTTAGAATCAAGAGATGTCGGGATACCAGAAGTGGAATTCAGTGTCGTAGGGCCGAAAGAAGCGTTTGTGGAGACGTTGAATACGAATATCAACCTTATTCGCAAACGGCTGCCTCTCCCACAGCTGACCGTCAAAGAGACAAATATCGGCAAAGTGACAAAAACTCGTGTCGCTGTCGTTTATATTGACGGGATAGTGAACAAGGATAATGTTGAAACGGTCGAACAGCGGTTGAAAGGGATAGAAATTGATCAACTGACGGATAGTTCCTTCGTCACACAAGTCATTGCTGATAACTCTAATTCCCCTTTTCCTCAGCTACTGGATACGGAAAGACCCGACCGTGTAGTTTCGAATCTGGTTGAAGGAAAAGTAGCCATTCTCGTTGAAGGGTCGCCCCATGCGTTGACATGTCCGACAACGGTCGTGGAATTTTTTGGAGCGTCTGATGACTATTTCCTCCCCTGGCACTTAGCGACCGCTTTTCGTTTGATTCGGCTGTTTGCCGTTATCTTTTCCGTTTTAAGTACACCGTTATATGTGGCTGTTCTTACCTATCATCACGAAATGATTCCGGGAGCATTGATGGCAACCATCGTTTCGTCCCGTTCGGATATCCCGTTTCCACCGATATTGGAAGTGATTGTCCTGGAATTGACGATCGAATTGTTACGTGAAGCTGGGGCGAGACTTCCGACGAAGATCGGCCAAACGATCGGTATCGTTGGAGGTATCGTCATAGGGACCGCTGCAGTAGACGCGGGACTTACGAGTAATGTGTTATTGATCATCGTAGCTCTTAGTGCCCTGGCTTCGTTTACGACACCTGTCTATCAAATCGGTAATACGATTCGTTTGATTCGCTTTCCTTTTATAATAGGGGCACAACTCTGGGGGCTTGTAGGGATATCGATGTGTATGGTCTTTTTCATTGGGCATCTCATTAAATTACAGTCCATCGGACGTCCTTTTTTCGAACCGCTTTATCCGCTTAGAATCAAAGATTTGAAGGATGCTTTTATTCGTCTGCCATTCAACAAGCAGACGGAACGACCTATTCTTACGAGGTCAGAAGATACACAACGGATGAATCCATCACGTGTGAAAGCAAAGAGGGATATCGATGAATAAGATGAACAACAGCCAGGGGTTGAATATTCCTGAGAATTACTTAGTTACACCCGCGTATGTCTTCTTTTTAATCCACAGCATGCAGGTAGGGGTCGGGATCCTCGGTTTTGAAAAATATCTGGTGGAAAAAGCCGGATTTGATGCGTGGATTTCAATATTGATTGCGGGCGGTATTTTGCATGTGATCCTATGGATGATTTATCGTCTCCTTCAAAATGGGGGAGGCGATATTGTGGAAATTCATAAAAGTATCTTTGGCAAATATCTAGGGGGGTTCTTAAGCCTCCTCTTTTGTGCTTATTTTACTCTGCTTGCCTTTACCGTTTTGATTACGTTTATAGAGGTCATTAAAGTATGGGTGTTTCCGGGTATGCATGTATGGGTATTTGCCTTTGTCCTCCTGTTTCTCGTGTACTATCTGGTGAGTGGAGGATTCCGTGTCATTACGGGGATATGTCTGATCAGCGTCATTATCGGACTGCCCATTTTGCTGCTGAAATACTTTCCCGTGGAGGCTGGTCACACAATGAACATCTATCCAGTGATCAGTCATAGTGTTCCAGACATATTAGGCGCCACCAAGCAAAGTATTCTCAGCTTCTTAGGGTTAGAATTCCTGTTGATATACTATCCATTCATCAAAAATCCTCAAAAATCCAAGAAATGGGCCCATTACGGTGTGTTCTACACGACGATGATTTATTTAATCAGTGTCCTGGTGACGTTCGTTTATTATAGTGAAGAGCAATTAAAACAGGTCGTATGGGGGACAATATCTGCATGGAAAATTGTCGAATTTCCTTTTATTGAACGTTTTGAGTTTGTAGGGATCGCCATGTGGTTGTATGTCGTTCTTCCGAATATATGTTTAGGGTTATGGGGGGCGACAAGGATTCCGAAACGAGTGTTTAATGTAAAACAAAAATATATGGTTATCATTTTCTGTATCGCTATCTACTTCCCAACGGTTTTGATAGACGGCAGGCCGATGATTGATGCTGTAAATAACTTGTCAGGACAACTTGGTATGTATGTTTTGATGTATATCCCCGTTTTATTAGTGTTGAAGACGATCTCAGATAAAGTGAGGAAGCGGACATGAAAAAACATTGGAGTCTTCTTATAATGGTGTCTGTTGTCTTTTTGGCCGGATGTATGGCGGATAAAAGTGTTGAAGAGAACGCGATTGTTCAAATTGTCGGATATGATGTAGGAGAGGAAGAACACATTCGGGGAACGGTATCTATTCCTCAATATGGGAAAAGCGAAGATAAACAGGCAGCATCGGAACTTTATTTGACGGTCGATGCCGACTCGACCAAAGATGTCGAAGTGGAAATTCAAAAACAATCGTCAAAGCCAATTTCCATTGGAAAGCTTGCCGTAACCATATACAGCAAAGAACTTGCTGAAAAGGGTTTGGATGATATTGTTGATGTCCTTAGCCGAGATCCCCGGCTTAGTAGAAACATGTTTTTAGGCGTAGTGGACGGTTCTGCCAAAGATTTAATAGAGAGTGGATACACACAGGATGAAACGACCTCAAAACATTTGCAAGGGCTCATTGAAAATAACACGCTTTATAACTTCCCATCCACAAGCTTACACGATTTTTTATATGCGTATTATGCACAGGGAATGGATCCGTTCCTGCCTATGCTGAAGAAACGAGAATCCTTTGTCGAACTATCTGGTCTCGCTTTTTTTAATAAAGGTCTGCTTGTAGCTGAAGTGCCGGATTCAAAAATATTTACATTTAAAATGTTAAAAGAAAATTTTATTAAAGGAATGCAGGATCTCCCGTTTGAAGGGGGCACCCTCATGTTGGAAAACATCGGGTCAAACGTCGATTATAGTCTATCAGGAACACTTGATGATCCTAAGTTCACAATCAAAGTGAAATTAAAAGCTGAAGTCAATGAAATGGCAGGCGTTGATCGCAAAGCAACTCCTAAATTAGCGAGAGAAATGGAAGAGAAATTCGTTGAATACTTCAACAAAGAAGCAGACGAACTCATTTCATTATTCAAAGAGAAAAATGTCGACCCGCTCGGTCTTGGTAACTTTACAAAAACGCGTAAAGGCAATTTTGATCTTACTCAATGGCAGGACAATTACTCTGAACTAGACGTCGATGTTCAGTTTGATGTGAAAATTACCGAATACGGCATCTTCTCCTAGCATGTTAAGAACTTCATCAGGAAAAAGCGGAAGGTCACCCATTTTAAGGGTGACCTTTTGCGCGCCAAAGGAATAGATAAACCCGAGGGAGAGGGTCTGCATTCCATGGAGGTTATTTTTGTTTTAGATATTCTTCAGTACCCGGAAGCGTGATCGAATGAGTTCAAAATAGAGAGCCGTAAACGTCTGCGTAATTAAGAAGACAGCAAAAGAATAAGAAATTTCATAGCCGTTTTGAAATTCAACAATCCCTAGTTTTGTAAACACCCACTGCATAATGACTCCAACGATGACCCATAAAAGGATATAGAAATTGAATGTTTTTTTATTGACGTTGAATGTGTCATAAAAGTATATGAAAAAGTAACTGAAGGGAGCGAAAATCAAGTAATAGCAAAAATCGAATAACTCATAATGGTCCGTATCATTAAGTTTAAAAAAGTCAAAAAGCCCCCCACCAATGGTGAAATCGAAGAAAACGCCAATGGTAAATCCGAGCAGCATGAATAGCCAAGTGATCTCCCGTTTGAATTTAAAAGGGAGGATGAAGAAGATGGTGTAGGCGATAGCGATGAGAATCATAATAGATATTTCATTTTTATCGAAGGTTTCCCATAGGAAGTTCACGGTTGTTTCACCTCAATGCGTGTGGATTTCCTAATCAGTTTAGACACCCCTATGCTGAAAAGGTGGAGGGACACATAGTAAATGGCATCAAAACCCAGATTCCAATCTTTGTAATCGGAAACATCAAGCACTCTGGATAAAATGGTTAGCAAAACTAAGCAAAGGACAGAAGCAATTAAAATGAGTGCTTTTTTTACGGGAGAGGATGAAGAGTTGTATAAATTCACTTGAACCATTAAAAGAGTAGGGATGATGATACTTCGAAAAATTAAAAAGCCAGCATAATTCGAAGGATCCTCTGTAATTTTCACATACTTTAACTCTTCATTAATGATCCATGTCCAGTTGATGCTGATCACACTTGTGGTTAAGAATATGAATGTATTCTCTATGAGGGTTAAGCGCTTAGGGATTACGGTGAAGACGCTGATGATCAACCAGGCGCATACGAAAAATATGGTAAAAGCCATACGAATCCTCCTTATTATCTCCCTCTATTGTTTGTGGTCTGCACTGAAATTATTCCATTAGAAAATCACACTTTATCACAAGGTTTATTCAACTATACCGCAGGATTCCTATCGAGATTGAGTTTTCCACCATCGGGAGCTATTCTGGGAATTGGAAAACTCAGAGCGGGGCTCTGAGTTTTTGTTTCACGTGAAATATTCGAGGCTGGCTTCAGGAAAGTATTGATTAATATAACCACCTAGTACGTTCTTCATTTCTTCTTGTTCGTCTTTTTGATAGACATACTTTCCTATTCCATATTTGCCCCACTTATATTTACGCTTTTCTTCATCCATTTCCAGCTTTGTCATTGGATAATTCTTTTGAATAACGCGCTTGGCTGGTTTTGTAAAACGATGTTGGATCAATTCAAAGGTTAAATCCTTCATTGCATAGTCCGGCAATTTGTCCTGAAGTTTTTCAAAAAGGATACGGTACCCTTCCTTCCAATCTTCATACAAATAGATCGGTGCAATGATGAATCCAAGTGGGTAGCCAGCTTTTGCGACTTTTGCGGCGGCCTCGATACGGTCGTCTAAACGGGACGTGCCGGGTTCTAAGTATTTGATGACATAATCCGCATTCATGCTGAAGCGAAATCTTGTCCTTCCGTTGTGTTTCGCATCGAGCAGATGGTCGACATGTGCAAATTTCGTAACAAAGCGAAGTCTGCCGTGTTCAGATTCTCCGAAGTATTCAATGGCTCGTTTTAACGAGTGGGTCAAGTGGTCGATGCCGACGATATCAGACGTACAGGACGCTTCAAAACGGGTCTCTTCCGGAGCGCGTTCCTTCATATATTGTTCAGCCGCATCAAACACTTCTTCGACATTGACATACGTTCGGATGTAAGGCTTGCTTCCCATCGTCGTCTGCAAATAACAATAGTGGCAATGCCCCATACACCCTGTCGCAAGGGGGATGGCATATTCTGCAGAGGGCTTCGATGTATCGAATTTGAGTGTTTTTCTTACGCCGACGACAAGAGTAGATTTGGCGATCCGGTATTTTTGAAAATCATTTTCTCCTGGGAGATTACGGACTTGGTTGTGAGAGGTGGTTTCCCTGATCTCAATTCCCATCTTTTCGAATTTTTCCTTTAGTTCACGTCCTAACGGATATTCGAGTGCTCTTGGTTCAATATAGACAAGTTCTGGGACGAATGGTTTTACCACAGCTCCCCCTCCGATTCTGCTCCCCCGCCAAAGGCATCATGATAAGCACGTTCCGCTTCCCCTTCAGATGCATAAATCGCGATGTTTTCATCCAGCGGAAAATAGGTTTCATATAAAAATAAGGCCAATTCCCCTGGTTGTTCAGGATTGTTTACGACAGCAGCTTCTTGCACATTGGCAACGTCATACGTGTGTGGATTCCTGTAAATCACGTAAACGATGTCTCCCGCTTTGTAGTTTTGTTGTAGATCCATCCAATCACCTGCTTCTCATATTTTGGAATTCCACCTGTGAGTCCTAACTTTTATCTATCGTGCTCATTTTTCCACAAATATCGACTTTTATTACGACTTTGTTTGTAAAAAAGGATTAGCCAGGATGGATCTAGAAGTAAAGTTAATATCACAGGAGGAGGGTGGAGCATGGAGCTGCATACAGAGAGACTTTGTTTGAGGCCGTACACGAATGATTTAGCGGAACGGGTGGCCGAATTAGCAGGAGATGAAGCCGTGGCGGCGACAACTTTCGTTCCCCATCCTTACACGCTTGAAGTGGCTGAGGATTGGATCGCCCTTCATAAGGATTGGATAGAAAAAGGGGCCGCATATCCATTGGCAATGATATTAAAAGAGTCCAATGAGCTTGTCGGCACAATGACTTTAAGGGTCGATGAAAAACACCACAAAGGGGAACTCGCTTACTGGGTTGGGAAACCCTATTGGAATCTGGGGTATGCGACAGAAGCAGCGATCCGGGTCGTGGACTTCGGATTTGAAGAATTAGAGTTGAACCGGATCTGGTCGGCAGCAATCACTTCCAATCCAGGATCGACAAAAGTCATGCAAAAAGCCGGTCTGAGCTATGAGGGAACGTTAAAGCAGGACATCTATCATTGGGGAGAATATAAAGATATTGACGTGTATGGAAGAATTAAAAATGTTGGATAGGTTTCATGTGAAACAAAGCCCGCCCGATTGTATCGGACGGGCTTCTTCATGTGAAAAGTTATGACGTAGCTTTACGAATAGGAATCAATGTTCCTATCAATGCGATCCCTGCACAAACAAGGAACATAGGCATGAAACCGAAGGGTGCAACTCCGCTGACGGTTGTAAAAATCACCAAGTCAAAAACAGAATCCAGGATGGAAAGCAAAGAAATGGTCGTTGCTCTCACATTCGAAGGGATAATGTCGTTGGCCAGCTGTGAATAAACGGGATAGCGAATGGCACTCACAAGTTTCAAAAGGACGATAGCTAAAAGAACAGTCCAGAGCTGAGTGTGTAGTAAAGCAGCTGCTGTAAGGGATAGGACGGCAAGGATCCCTGTGATGAACAGGAGCTGTACTCGTGTCACCCGTTTTGTCATCCAACCAATCGATCGTGCCGCAACAAAACCAATGAGAGCGGTCACCGCGTAGACGATCCCAATTCCGTAAACAGGGAGCCCAGCATCTACCAGCAGTTTTTGATCAAATTTCTCAAATATGGCAACAGCTGGAATAAAAACAAGGGAGATGTTTATGAACATCCAAAGTACTTGTGGCGTTTTACGGATGGCCTGATATCCTTCTATCACTTGTTTCACCATTGGCGTCCGCACCCCACCTTGGTTCGGAGGGTTCTTAATAAACAAGAGAAAGATGAATTGAATCAACATGAAGAAAACACCGAGCATAAGTAGAAGTCGGAATTGGTTTTCATTCAAATCTTTAGCTAAGAAAGCCCCGATGATTACAACGAATATGGAGACGATAAAACGTGCCGATCCAATCTGCCCCATCGCCCTGTCCATGAGATTCTCTTCATTACTTTCTTTTAAGGATTCATAGATAAGCGCTTCATCTGCCCCACTGAAAAACGTAGCAGCGAAGCCCGTAAGAAAGCTGCTTGCGAAAAACACCCATGGATCGAAGGCGAAAATTAATAAACCGTGGGCAAGGATGCTGAGAACGGAACCGATAAGAAAAGCCCGTTTGGCACCAAACCGGTCGGCGATGACCCCTGTAGGAAGTTCTCCAAGGAGAACTCCTATACTGAAAAAGGTCATGACGAAAAGGATCATCGTCTCATCAAGGCCTCTCGCAAAATAAAATAGTGTAAGGACGGGCTGTATGAAGCGGAAATTCCCAAAGATTTCTGCCCAAAATAAAAGTTGAATGTTATAGGATGCCAACGTATTCTTTTTCAATATGTTTCCTCCTGCAATGTAAAATCCGATGCAAGCAGGAGGTCAAGCGTAGATGAAAATTAAAAAGCTCTCCCCCCTGCTGATTGAGTGAAACGTTCTGTGGAATTTTTCTGCATATCAATATCCTCCTAAAAATTAGTCCAATTCTATATATTATTCATCCCCGCCCTATATTCCTCCCTAACTTCCCACACTAAAGCTCCTCATTGTGTAAGACTCAGTTTTCGAGATGTTGATTGGGGCTACGGGGAATAGCACGCTTTCCGTGGGAACGCAAGGAGCACATACCGCGCATCCTTAAAGGAAGCCTGGCCTAGTTGAAATAATGAATGACATTTCCTGGCCATGGATACGGGGTCAGGGAAACGACGATTTGCAGGGTTTTGGATCAGTTCGTAGAAAAACACACATGTTCCTGTCTCCTTCCGCTTTTCATGCGGACGTTTCCCAGACCCTGTTCCCTCGCCTTATTCGTGCAGGATCTTTGATTAAAACGGCTCTAAAACTCCGTGGGTAAGCGGGTCTTCACTTCAAAACTCGGCAGGTTACTGTTAGAGGGTTCTCGAGAACCTCCTATGGCAAAGGGGCGGAGGGGAACGGTGAGACTCCTGTGGGAAGTGCGTGGTAGATGAGACCCCGCAGAGCGTTAGCTCGAGGAGGCTCATCACTCGCCCACGGAAAGCGAACCTTTTCCCGGAGCCCCTAAACTCACTCAAAAGTCTCGAAATTAAGTCTTAAACAATCCTGCCATATTGTTTAAGAAGTATTAGGATTTAGAAAATCTATCGACTATATTTGTCAGGAAAAGTCATGAAATAGAGACGGTTAAATGGCGGAAAACCACGTTTCTTATTAGGAAAATGTGCGTTTTCGACAAAGCCGACGAGCAATTCTTCAATCTTGAACATACTTTTCATAGATTAAATGTGATAAAATAAATAGAGAAATGAAAAACGGCATACGTACGCGCAGCAGCTGAGTAGCCTGCGGCGCTTTTTATGTTTCAAAATATAGGGTATATACAATAAACAGCGTATGCTCGATCGTATAAAGGTGGTGTCTGATCGTGTTACATCCTTTTGGTCGTTTGTTCGGGCTAGGGGACAAACCGGATTCGGATAATGACAACAATGAAGAAGAAGGCTACAACCCCGACGAGGTTGTACAAGTTCCAGTCGAACGCGTGCAGCCCAACCGTTACCAACCTCGAGCGATTTTCAACAACGAGAAGATTAGCGAACTCGCCCAGACGATACATACGCATGGGATGATTCAGCCGATCGTTCTCCGTCGGTTAAATGAAGAAGAATATGAGTTAATCGCCGGTGAACGTAGGTGGCGTGCCGTCCAGTCTCTGGGCTGGGAAACGGTCCCTGCGATTATCCGCGAGATGAATGATTCACAAACGGCCTCTGTCGCTCTTATTGAAAACTTACAGCGGGAAGAATTGACCGTTATTGAAGAAGCTGTCGCGTATGCGAAGCTTTTGGAACTGCATCAGATTACGCAGGAAGCCCTGGCGCAACGGCTGGGAAAAAGTCAATCGACCATTGCGAATAAATTGCGTCTTTTGAAATTACCAGAGTCTGTCCAGCAGGCCGTGATGGATAAGAAGATTACGGAACGGCATGCACGCGCTCTGATTGCTTTGAAAGAAGAGGAACAACAGGAAAAGATATTGGCAGAAATCATTGAAAAGCAGTTGAATGTGAAGCAGACCGAAGAGCGGATTGCTAAATTGAATGACCCTGCACCAAAGAAAAAGAAGCCGAAGATGAAAGGCGTCAATAAGGATATGCGTATTGCGATGAATACGATTCGCCAATCTTTGACAATGGTGACCGATACAGGAATCGACTTAGAAACGGACGAAGAAGATCACGACGATTATTACCAGATTACAATTAAGATTCCAAAAGGGAAGAAAAAATAATAGCCTGAACGACCCATCTTGACTTATGTGGAGATGGGGCTTTTTTTAAGTCATTTTACCTAATGCTTTCAATAAAATGGTAGAATGATAAAAAAGATAGTGAGGCAGGTGACATCATGGGAAAAGTGATTTCAATCGCCAATCAGAAAGGCGGGGTCGGCAAAACAACAACGGCTGTCAATTTAAGTGCATGTCTTGCGCATTTGAATTATAAAGCCCTTTTAGTGGATATTGACCCCCAAGGGAATGCGACCAGTGGAATTGGTGTGGAAAAAGGAGATATGGATCGGTGCGTCTATGACGTTCTCGTGGATGATGTGAAAGCGGCTGATGTCAAGACGAGTACGATTGTAAGTAACCTTGACACCATTCCTGCAACGATTCAATTGGCTGGAGCGGAAATAGAATTGGTCCCGATTATTTCCCGGGAAGTAAAGTTAAAAAAGGCATTGGATGAAATCAAAAGTGATTATGATTATATTATTATCGACTGCCCCCCTTCTCTCGGACTTTTAACCTTGAATGCTTTAACCGCCTCTGATTCCGTTTTAATTCCTGTACAATGTGAATATTACGCCCTGGAAGGCTTGAGCCAACTTTTAAATACAGTACGTCTCGTACAGAAGCATATGAACAATGATTTGATGATTGAAGGTGTACTAATGACGATGCTTGATGCGCGCACAAATCTCGGCATCCAAGTTATACAGGAAGTGAAGAAATACTTTCGTGATCGTGTTTATCGATCGATCATCCCTCGGAATGTGCGTTTAAGCGAAGCGCCCAGTCACGGCAGACCAGCGATTCTTTATGATGCCAAATCACGAGGCGCGGAAGTATATTTAGATTTAGCAAAGGAAGTGATTGTGAATGGCGAAAGGGTTAGGTAGCAAAGGCCAAGAGGCTTTAGGCGCTTTTTTCAACAACCAGACATCATCGACAGAAGAGATTCAACACGTAGCGATTAAAGACTGTCGTCCAAACCCTTATCAACCCCGCAAACAGTTTGAACAAGAAGCATTGGAAGAGTTGAAACAGTCCATTACAGAACACGGTATCTTGCAACCTTTAATTGTCAGGAAGAGCATCAAAGGTTATGAAATTGTTGTCGGGGAGCGTCGTTTTCGTGCAGCTCAAAAAGCCGGTCTTACTCATGTGCCTGCTATTTCTAGGGAAATGACGGATGAACAAATGATGGAGGTTGCTTTGCTGGAGAATTTACAGAGAGAAGACCTCTCCCCTATCGAAGAAGCAAAGTCTTACGAACAACTGATTGAAGATCTTGGTGTCACCCAGGATGAGCTATCCAAACGCTTAGGGAAAAGCCGTTCTCATATCGCCAACCTTATCCGCCTCTTAGCTTTGCCTAAAGCGGTGACAGATAAAATCAATGAAGGCGCCCTTTCCATGGGGCATGGACGTGCTTTATTAGGTGTGAAGGAACAAGATTTACAACTGGAATTGATGAAGAAAATTGAAGCAGAAGCCCTCAATGTTCGTCAGGTGGAAAGGTTGATTCATGACATGACGAACCGGCCTTCGAAAAAGAAAGACAAGAAACCTCGGGATATTTTTTTGCAGGAACGTGAGGAGAATTTGAAAGAACGCCTGGGGACAGGAGTGAAAATCCATAAAGGAAAACGGAAAGGGAAAATTGAAATCGAGTTCACGAACAATGAAGATTTAGAACGGATTATCGATTTGTTTGCAGATAAAGAGTGAAAGCTGGAGATGTGAGAGATCTCTGGTTCTTTCTTTTTTATGAAACAATTCATCTTTGTTCCCCTTGGAGAATTCAAGAAAAAGAAAAGGTAATGGAGAGAGTGCGATGGTTTTATTTGGAGCATTAGTTAACGGTTTGTGTATATTCGTCGGTACATTGTTAGGTCTTTTTTTTACTAAAATTCCGGAGCGGTTCAAAGAAACGGTCATGAGCGGTGTGGGGCTTGTCGTTCTTTTAATCGGTCTCCAAATGGCGCTGGAAACGGAAAACATCGTCATTGTTCTGCTCAGTTTGCTTTCTGGTGCGGTCATCGGTGAAGCGATCCATCTGGAAGACAAGCTTGAATACATCGGTCGCTGGATTGAAAGGAAATTTACAAAGCCCAACCAAACTTCAAGCGTTGCTCAAGGTTTTATTACCGCTTCGCTCATTTTCGTCATCGGTGCTCTTGCCGTCATCGGTGCGCTTGACAGCGGACTGCGTAATGATCATGAAGTGCTGATTACAAAAGCCATTATTGATGGTTTCGTTTCTTTGGTATTGACCTCCACGCTTGGCATCGGCGTGATTTTTTCCATTATTCCTGTCGTTTTTTATGAAGGATCCATCGCCCTTTTAGCGACACAAATCAATAACTGGATCCCCCAACATATGCTTGACCTATTTATAATTGAAATGACGGCAACAGGCGGATTGATGATCGTAGCGATCGGCCTGAATTTGTTGAAATTGACCAAAATACGTGTCGCGAATTTACTACCAGCCTTATTAACGGTCGGCATTATTTTAACGATCTCCGAGTGGTTTTAAGCGTCACTGAATGCTCTTTTTAAAGTTTGTAGAAGAGGTTGTAAAGGTGTGGAAAGGCTTCGTTTCCATATGAACCTGCTTTCTTTTCGCTTCTGTCAATTGGATGGCTGCCGCTACTTTTGCTGCCATCTGCATCACGACATGCAGTCTTGTATTCTGTAAGACCACATGCTCCATAAACCCACTGACATTGACCATTCCGCTAATGTGTAGTTGACCTACAGGCGGAAGGTCTTTTTTTAATGCCGAGCCCGGGTTTAACGAACCTTTTCCAAGCACGACAGAACCGACTGATGACGATTTTCCAAGGCATGCATCAATCGCAAGAATATAAGGACTCGGATGGTTTTTCCTGATTTCAGCTAATCGCTCCTTCAGATTCAACGCATGCAAAGGGGCCTCAAGTGTTCCATATATATGGAACGTTTTTAATGCATGGTCATGGAGCATCGAACCGACCAAAGGCCCGAAGGAATCTCCTGTGGATCTGTCGGTGCCAATACAGGCGATTACGATATCTTTGGAAGGTGGAAGCCATTCTTGCAAGTAAGTGCTCAACAAATCGCTCATGGCTGGATCGTCGGTGTTTACGCGTTTCTCTTCTTTTGAAAACTTGTCCTTGAAATTCATAGCTTCTCCTCCAGACACATAGTAGTAACAGTATATAAGGTTGTCCGCGGTTCTATACGTGACAAATACATAGATGTGGAGGAACGGTCATGTTAAAAGCAGGGTTCAAGTGGATGTTCTTAATCATAGGGACAATGATTGGTGCCGGATATGCTTCTGGAAGAGAACTTTGGCAGTTTTTTGGACATGATAGCAGCTTGGCGATTCTCTTGTTCTCTCTCATGTTTATCATTTCTTGTAAAGCCATACTGGATATCAGTTTCAAAAAACAGACCGGGCACTATTTACCTGTTCTACGGGCAGTTGTCGGTAAACACCTGACCGGCGTCTATGACTGGATGATTATCATTTATCTTTTTACAACGACCGTTATCATGCTGGCAGGAAGCGGCGCAACGTGGCAGGCATTCAATTTTTCCTATCGAATTGGTGTCCTGGCGATTGTCATTCCTCTGATTCTTTTGTTTGTTTGGGATGTGAAAGGGATCGTCATCGTGAACAGCTTTGTTCTTCCGCTGCTCATATCGGGGCTTCTGTTCGTTTTGATTTTATTTATCAGGGATCAGCAGCTGTCTCTTTTTGGACATGTTCATGAGATGAGCAACTGGATGTCCGCTTTTCCATTCACGGCGTTGAATATCCTTCCCCTGATCGCTGTCCTCGGGGCCATCGGTAACCAGGTTCGAAACAAAGGGGAAATCTGGATTGCAAGTATTGGTAGCGGGGTTATTCTTGGGGCGGTTTCTTACCTTTATAACAACAGCCTGATCCAAATCTCGGAAGATATCATTTTATATGAAATCCCCCTTTTCGCGATTTTAAAACATTATCCGTATGAAATGATGATCTTCATGTCGGTCATGCTGTGGATCGCGATCTTTACAACGGCTGCCTCGGGGACGCTTGGGCTTGTGACGAGATTCAGGGAATATGTGAGACAACCCCTCTGGATTCTTGCAATGGCTGTCATCGCTGTGATGCTTCCTTTTACATCATTCGGATTCTCAACACTCATTGAATATTTGTATCCGTTATACGGCATCCTGAACCTGTATGTTTTAGTTTCTCTTCTTTTATACCCGATTCTTTCCCGATTCAAAATTCGCTAGAAACCTGTTAAAATAGATGTCATATTCATAGACGGAAACAGGAGGGAAAGCGGTGACCGATGCTAAACAGGCGGTAGATGATGCAAAAACAAGATGGGACGAGATCGTCGACTATGTGACGGGTCCGGATCTATGGATTACCGTTGGATTTGGTGCGCTGAGGATTGTTCTCATTTTGTTGGTCTCCTTTTTGATCATTCGAATTGGAAGGAGAATCATCACCCAGTTTTTTGCTAACAAAAGGCGCGGACCTTTTCGGATTACCGAAAGAAGAGAAGCCACGCTGAATAAATTGGTTTTGAACACAATGTCTTATGTTGTGTACTTTATGGCCTTCATCATGATTCTTGAAACGTTCAATTTTGAAGTCGGCGCTTTACTTGCCGGGGCTGGTGTGGCAGGTCTTGCCATCGGTTTCGGGGCGCAGAACCTTGTCCGTGATATCATTTCTGGTTTCTTCATCATCTTTGAAGATCAGTTCTCTGTCGGGGATTATATTCAGACTTCTGGTGTTGAGGGTTTTGTTGAGGAAGTCGGCCTCCGAACGACGAAAGTGAAGGCATGGACAGGCGAGGTTCATATCCTTCCTAACGGGAATGTCACCCAGGTGACGAACTTTTCCATCCATAACAGTATTGCAGTTGTTGATGTAAGTATTGCTTATGAGGAAGACATCGAAGCCGCTGAAAAAGTCATTCAGGAATTATTGAAAGAAATGCCGGAACGCTATGAATCGATGCTGAATGTCCCTGAACTGCTTGGCGTGCAGACACTCGGAGCGTCGGATGTCGTCATGCGTATCATTTGTGAAGTGAATCCGATGGAGCACTGGGCAATGGCCCGGGTGATCCGCAAAGAAGTGAAGAACAGACTGGATGCGGAAGGAATCGAGATTCCATTCCCTCGTATGGTGATGTATTCACGTGACGAAGAGCCGAACGAACCCGTCGATTACGGAGAAAAAGGAGGAGTTTCCTGATGGCTGATAAATCCTATGAGTTGAATGATATTGTTCAGATGAAAAAACCTCACCCCTGCGGAGAAAATCGTTGGAAAATCATCCGTATGGGTGCGGACATCCGAATTAAATGTGAGGGTTGCGGCCACAGCGTGCTCGTTCCTCGCAAAAAATTCGAAACAAAGATGAAAAAGGTTCTTGAAACAAGCGAATGATCCTCTCCCCTTCTGTATTCAGAGGGGGCTTTTTTATGCGAATTCATGTGAAACTATGAACAGAAAGTCTGGTACATGTTTCTGATTTGTCGGTGCCAGGCACCTGATTTTCGTCTTTGGTGCCTGTCACCAAAATGATAGTAGAACAGGAAACCTGGTATTCGTTTGTACAAAAATATTTTCAAACACAAATAAAAAGATCGTTCTTCCTATCTTTTTCAATAATTATTGAATTTGTTACTGTAGAAAAAGGAGTTTTTTAGGAGAAACAACCGAAGCTTTCCCGTTTTTGCATAGGTTGTTATTTTCAAGTACAGAATCTATAATTAAGTGGACTAACATGCATGTATGTAAATCCTTAAGGAGTGAAAGTCTCATATGGCACTAACAGCAGGAATCGTAGGTTTACCGAACGTGGGGAAATCTACGTTATTTAACGCAATTACACAAGCAGGCGCTTTGTCTGCCAACTATCCGTTCGCCACAATTGATCCGAACGTCGGGATCGTGGAAGTTCCGGATAGTCGTCTAGAGAAGTTGACTGAGCTTGTGAACCCTAAGAAAACTGTACCGACAGCTTTTGAATTCACGGATATCGCAGGAATCGTCAAAGGTGCGAGTAAAGGGGAAGGACTAGGAAACCAGTTCTTGTCTCATATTCGTCAAGTGGATGCGATTTGTCACGTGGTACGAGCATTTGAAGATGAAAATATCACCCACGTATCCGGTCAGGTCGATCCGATTACGGATATTGAAACCATCAACCTTGAACTGATTTTGGCGGACCTTGAAACCGTGTCGAAGCGCATGGATCGTGTCGCAAAAATGGCACGTCAAAAGGATAAAGAAGCAGTGGCTGAGTATGCAGTACTTGAAAAACTGAAAGATGCATTGGAGGAAGAAACCCCCGCCCGTGCCGTCGAATTCAGCAGCGATCAAGAAAAGATTGTCAAAGGCCTTCATCTATTGACTTCAAAGCCTATCCTCTATGTGGCGAATGTAAGTGAAGATGAAATTGGTGAAGCAGATAACGATCGAGTGAAACAAATTCGCGAATTTGCAGCAAAAGAAAACGCGGAAGTCATCGTGGTTTGTGCAAAAATTGAATCTGAAATCGCTGAGCTTGATAACGAAGAAAAAGAAGAGTTTCTTGAAGATCTCGGGATTGAAGAATCCGGTCTTGACCAACTAATCAAAGCAACTTACAACTTGCTTGGGCTGGCCACTTACTTTACGGCTGGAGAGCAGGAAGTCCGTGCGTGGACATTCAAAGAAGGCATGACCGCTCCACAGGCAGCCGGTATCATTCACACAGACTTCGAACGTGGGTTCATTCGTGCGGAGACGGTCTCATATGATGATCTCGTTGATGCAGGATCCATGGCAGTAGCCCGCGATCGTGGTCGTGTCCGTTTAGAAGGTAAAGAATATTTAGTGAAAGATGGCGACGTTATCCATTTCCGTTTCAACGTATAAGCGAGGATCCTTCCGTTAAAAGGTTGTAAATCTTGGACAACTTTGATACAATACTAAATTGTGAGTAATTCAATGAAGATTACTCCTTGCTCCTTTGATAGAAAAGGAGCCGTCAAGTCCATAAGGAGGTGAAAACGGATGAGTAGAAAATACGAAATCATGTATATCATCCGCCCAGACATCGAGGAGGAAGCGAAAACATCTGTCAAAGATCGTTTCAGCAAAATCCTAACAGATAACGGTGCGGAGATTGAAGAAGTTAAAGAAGTTGGCAAGCGTCGTCTTGCTTACGAAATTAACGACTACCGTGATGGGATCTATGTAACAGTTGATTTCACAGGTACACGTGATGCAATCAACGAATTCGACCGTCAAGCGAAGTTCACGGATGATATTATCCGCCACATCGCTGTACGCGAAGATGACAAATAAGGAGTGGTTCTGATGTTAAATCGTGTCGTATTAGCCGGCAGATTGACGAAGGATCCTGATTTACGCTATACGCCAAACGGAGTAGCTGTCGCCAACTTTACAATCGCCGTAAACCGTCCTTTTTCCAACAACTCAGGAGATCGCGATGCCGATTTCATCAACTGTGTCGTTTGGAGACGAGCGGCTGAGAACTTGGCTAACTTTATGAGTAAAGGTAGTCTTGTCGGTGTTGACGGACGCCTACAGTCCCGCAGCTTCGATAACCAAGAAGGTAAGCGTGTATTTGTAACAGAAGTTGTTGCAGATAGCGTGCAGTTCCTAGAGTCCAAAGGTGCTTCCCAAGGCGGGGGTAACCGTGGAGGTTCAGGATTCCAACCAAATCAGAATCAACAACCATCAGGAAACAACTTCGGTTCTAATAACAACAACCAACGAAATGATGACCCATTCGCAGATAATGGGGAACCAATCGATATATCAGATGATGATTTACCATTCTAAATAGGAAGGAGTGAATGCTACATGGCACGTCGTGGACGCGGAAAACGTAAAAAGGTGTGTTTCTTCACAGCTAACGGAATCACACACATCGACTTTAAAGATGTTGATTTGTTGAAACGTTTCGTCTCTGACCGTGGAAAAATTCTTCCTCGTCGAGTAACTGGAACTTCTGCAAAGTATCAGCGTAAATTGACAAAAGCGATCAAACGCGCTCGTACAATGGCCCTACTTCCTTACACTACGGAGTAAGAGTAGCGTCGCAAACCCCTTGATAGCTCACCAGAGCCATCAAGGGGTTTTTTTATCGTTATCTTTATTCATGTAAATGGCAGGATTGTGAAAGACTCGATTTCGAGACTTTGTGGGAGTTTAGGGGCTCCGGGAAAAGGTTCGCTTTCCGTGGGCGAGTGATGAGCCTCCTCGAGCTAACGCTCTGTGGGGTCTCATCTACCACGCACTTCCCACAGGAGTCTCACCGTTTCCCTCCGCGCCTTTGCCATATGAGGTTCTCGAAATCCCTCTAATAGTAACCTGCCGAGCTCTGTAAAAAAGCCCTGTTCACCAACGCCGTTACAGAGTCGTTTTAACCATAGATCCAGCAAGAATAAGGCGTGGGAACAGGGTCTGGGAAACGTCCGCATGAAAAACGAATGGAAAACAAGAACGTGTGTGTTTTTCTACTGACTGATTCAAAGCATTGCAAATCGTCGTTTCCCTGACCCCGTATCCATGGCCAGGAATTGTCAATCATTATTTCAACTAGGCAAGGCTTCCTTTAATGATGCGCGGTATGTTCTCCTTGGATCCCACGGAAAGCGAGCTATTCCCCGCAGCCCCCATCCACTCAACAAAAGTCTCGAAACTGAGTCTTCAACTAAAGGGAGCTATTACGCAATAAACACTTTTTCAGCTACATACAAAACACGGCTGTTTCTCTGAATTCAGAGAAACAGCCGTGTTTTGTTATTCTATTTCAGCCCCATTAAGGCTCTCAGCTCTTGTTTGTTCGTCAGCAAGTCTTCCAGTGTGTATTTATCTAAGACGGTTAGAAAGGCTCGTAAGGCTTCGTGAAGGACGCCTTTCAGCTTACATGCCGGGGTGATGACGCAGTAGTTGGTGGCGCAGTCAAAGCATTCGAGCAAGTGGAAGTCGTCTTCCATGGCGCGTACAACGTTTCCTATATTGATGTCTGCTGGTTCTTTAGCCAGACGGATGCCGCCAGAACGTCCCCGGAGAGTTTCGATCAACTCTAGTTTATTCAACTCGTGGATGATCTTTCCTAAATGGTTTTCTGAGATGTGAAAAACCTCGGAAATCTCCTTTTTATTCGCAAGTTCGCCATCTCGTTTCGATGCAGTGAAAATCAGGACTCTCAAAGCGTAATCGGTGTATTTCTTGAGACGCATCTATTTTAACCCTCATTCTTGTTTTTTTATTATCTTATCATAAACTGCCCTGGCTGTCTTAATTAAGCAATGTTTTGTTTTCTGTCACAAAAGATGTATTTTCAATATTGCTTTTACGAGGAAGGACTCCTTATAATAAAGATGTATATAAAATACACCAATTAATAAAAGGGGTTTTTAAGTATGTCTACGAAGGCGACTGAAATTCTCGATCAACAGACGATAAAGACGATTAAATCAACTGTTCCTGTATTAGCAGAACATGGAGAAGCGATTACGCGTCACTTTTACAAACGGATGTTTGAAGATCATCCAGAGTTGAAAAATATTTTCAACCAGACCCACCAGCGGGTCGGGGATCAGCCAAAGGCGCTTGCCAATACGGTTTATGCGGCTGCCCAATACATTGATCAACTCGAGGTCATTGTTCCGCGTGTTAAACAAATTGCAGAAAAGCACCGTAGTTTAAATGTGAAACCTGAACATTACCCGATCGTAGGAGAGTATTTATTAAAAGCCATTAAAGAGGTCCTTGGGGATGCAGCTACCGATGACATTATTGAGGCATGGGGGAAAGCTTACGGAGTCATTGCTGATGCTTTTATTGGAGTGGAAAAAGAATTGTACCAGGAAGCAGAACAGCAAAAAGGCGGCTGGACCGGGTACCGCTTATTTGATGTGGTGGATAAGGTTAAAGAGAGTGAGGAAATCACTTCTTTCTATTTGGAACCAAAAGACGGAAAAGCATTACCTACTTACAAACCCGGCCAGTATTTAACTATCAAGGCAGAAATTCCAGGTGAAACCTATACGCACCTTAGACAATACAGCCTTTCTGATGCCCCGGGAAAACCCTACTACAGAATTAGTGTGAAAAAAGAACGAGGACTCTTGAATCATCCTGATGGCATGGTTTCTTCCTGGTTGCATGATCAGGTTGAAGCTGGTGATTCCATTCCTGTCAGTGCCCCAGCGGGAGACTTTTATCTAGATACCCATACCGAACGTCCACTTGTTTTGATTAGTGGTGGTGTAGGGCTCACACCTTTGATGAGCATGTGGAAGTACGCACAGAAAGCTCAGCCGAATCGTCAGGTTCATTTCATCCACGCTGCAAGAAACGGACGTGTGCACGCTTTTAAAGAGGAAATTGAAGAGTCAAAACCAGGTACGGCCCACCTCATATATGAAAAGCCTGAGGAGAATGACTTGTTGAAAGGACTGCACAAATCAGAAGGTTATATTACACTTGATTGGTTGAAGACAATTGCTCCTGAAGAAGCAGAATTTTATTTTTGCGGACCGGAAGGGTTCATGAAGGCTGTTTATGGCATGCTGAATCGTTGGGGAATTACTGAAGATCGCATTCACTATGAATTTTTTGGACCTCAAGGAGAGTTATAAAAAAGAGACGGAATCACAATTTGATTCCGTCTCTTTTTGTTTGGATATATGATTCTGAAGGGATACACTCACATCCATCGCCCCTACTTTCGTGACATAAGCAACCCTCCACTGAAAGGAAAATTCACCTTCATCCAGATGAGTTAATCATGCATTCTCTTGTCTCTAGGCGTCTGAGTTTTTTTATGAACAGGAAGGAGCAAGGGGCTGCAGCCGCTGATCAAATTTATTGATTTGCGCCATGAAACCTTGAATGACTGGTCCGCTGAACAGGGTGATCAGTACAGTGCCAATGCCAATTGCCCCGCTGAAGAGAAAGGCGAGAATAACTAGGAGAATACTGATGAGCGCCCTCGAGATGGACACGTTCCACCCCGTGAGTTTACTGACAACGAGCATCATCCGGTCGAATGGATTTGGGGCGAAGTCTGCTTGAAGGTTAAGCGCAATACCAAAACCTGCAATGATCATTCCAGCAACCAAGCAGATCATCTGCGTCCAAAACACATCCGGATGGATCGTATCGCGGATGGTAAAGACCCAAAAATCGATGCCGATTCCAGTTAAAAGAGATGTCGCCAAAGCAAGGAGCTCTGGTCGTCTTTTTTCAGCAATAGCATTGAATACGATCATACTGAAACCGACGACGATCTCCCAACTCCCGATCGTCAGACCGAATGTCCGGTGCAGACCGACGAGAAGGGCATCAAATGGAGACGTACCTTGTGCAGACTGGATGGTCAAGGCGATGCCAAGTGTCATGATGATAATACCTACCGTATAATACATCGTCCTCATATAGATGCGCTTCATGTCCATCCGCCCCTTTCGTTTTTTCATACCTTAAGAGACTATATCGCGAATAGACGGGAAATTTCAAGACTATGAATGTAAAAAAACGACAGGGAAAAGTCCCTGTCGTTTTTAGATTCGTTTACTCTTCTACATAAGCCCATTTAAATTCAAATTCTGGGCCTGTTGCTGTTGTGAAGACACCTTTGATCGAAGGACGGAAAAGTTGAGCTTTTGCATCCTGATAGATTGGTGCTACCGCTTGATCTTCTTCTAGAAGCAGTCTTTCAGCTTCCAAGAATGTTTCATAACGTTTTTCAGGCTCTTGGGCATACTCGCCGTTCGCCTTTTCAATCAACGCGTCATACTCTTCGCTGGAGTAGCCCATGTTGTTGTTCTGACCATCTGTAAGGTACATGTTCAAGTAAGTGTTCGGGTCAACATAGTCTGGACCCCATGTAGCAGCTTCCATTTCAAATTCGCCTTCGTTGTCACGACGGACACGTTCTTTAAATGGTACTTCCATCAAGTTGATGGTTACGCCTTCAAGGTTTTCTTCCAGTTGGTTCTTATAGTAGGCAAGTACGTCTTTGGAAGTTCCTGTATCATCACCAAGCAGTTCGATTTCAACTGAATCGGTACCTAGAGCTTCCAGGCCTTTCTGCCAATGTTCTTTTGCTTTTTCAACGTTATATTCTACCAACGGACCTTGAGCTTCTCGGAAGTCTTGGTCACTGTCCGGCATAGAAACAAAGTTGGATGGAACATAGCCTTCTGCTGGTACAGATCCATCGTTCAAAATGACGTCAACGAGTGACTGACGGTCAATCGCGTAGGAAATCGCTTTACGAATGTCTGCATTCGCAAGAGCTTCGTTATTCTCCTGGTTGAACTTGAAGAAGTATAAGTATGGTTTTTCTGCAACATTGAAAGCGTCGCTCGTGCGGTACTGGTCCACGAATTCAGCGTTCAATTCCGTCTGATCGATTTCACCAGTATCATAAAGGTTGACACCAGTAGAAACTTCTTTAATTACTTTGGCATTAATCGTTTCTAATTGAACGGTGTCTGCATCCCAGTACGTATCACTTTTCTCAACGGTCCAGCCTTCGCCGTGATTCCACTCCGTCATTTGGAATGGCCCGTTAGAAATTGTATATTCAGCTTCTGTAGCAAATTTGTCGCCCTGTTCTTCTACATACTTCTGGTTCAACGGCATGAATGTAATGAATACCGTCATAGATTTGAAGTATGGAACAGGCTTTTCAAGTTCGACAACAAGGGTCTTGTCATCTTCAGCTGTAGCGCCCAGGTCTTCAAGTTCTGCTTCACCATCACTGATGGCTTGGGCATTTTTAATGATGCCTCCAAGGAAGTAAGGGCCGTACTCAGAGCCAACCTCTGGGTCGACAGCTCTTCTCCATGCATATACGAAGTCGTGTGCTGTGACAGGGTCACCGTTGGACCATTCCGCATCACGCAATTTAAATGTCCATGTCAGGCCGTCTTCACTCACTTCGGAGCTTTCTGCCATTCCATCTACAAGCTGGCTGTTCTCATCCAGGCGGTATAGCCCTTCATAAGTTTCCCCAGCCCACTGAAAACCGACCGAATCGGTGATTAGAGATGGATCCATGCTAGGAATCTCACTTTTCGCTGTTACGGTAATTTCTTGATTTCCGGAAGCTTCTCCCTCGTCTGACTGTTCAGTTGTTTCTTCAGATGTTTCATCCGTGTTTTCTTCACCTGTGTCTGTTGATGTTTCGCTGTCTCCCCCGCTGCAAGCTGCAAGGAACAGTGCGAACATCAGTGCCATTAACACCAATAGATGCTTTCTCAAAGTGAATTCCCCCTATTTTTAATTTTCTAAAAATAATTACTTTTTGAATTATACAGATAAAAAAGAAAAAAATCAAAGTCCTTTATTCGATAAAAATAAGAAAAAAATGTCGTTGAACAGAATATTCTAATTTAATTGACAATGGTTCTTTCTTTGATAGGATTAGAGAATATCATTGCTTTTCTAAAGCATAAAAGGATCTATGGAGAAAAGTGAATCACTGAATATAGAGGAGGTTGAAGGAAGTATGAAACGTGAATGGGATTTGTTGCACACCCCTGGTCCAACGCCAATTCCACCGAGTGTAGAACGGAGCATGAATCAACCGATGATCGGCCACCGTGGTGGGAAGGCCAAAGATTTGATCAATGCTATTGCTCCTAAACTGAAGCCGGTGTTCGGTACATCTGGAGAGGTGCTGGTCGTTACAGGGAGCGGGACGTCTTCTTTAGAAGCATCTGTTGTAAACACGACCAAGCCCGGGGACAAAGCAATTGTCGTAGTCGCTGGAGCATTCGGAGATCGTTTTGCTCAGATTTGTGAGACGTATGAATTGGATGTGGTACGCGTTGAGGTTCCATGGGGAAAAGCAGTCGAGATCTCCCAAGTGGAAGAAGCACTTCAAGAACATCCTGATACGAAGGCCGTATTTCTTACACACTGTGAAACATCGACAGGGGTCATGCATCCGGTGGAAAAAATCGCTGAGCGTGTAAAATCTATAAGTTCAGCTCTTGTCATCGTCGATGGGGTTTCTTCTATTGGAGGCGCCGAAGTGAAGATGGATCAGTCTGGAATCGATATCTTAGTTTCAGGTTCACAAAAAGCGATGATGCTTCCTGCGGGGCTCGCGTTTTTGGCTGTCGGAGCTCAGGCCTGGTCAGTCATTGATGAAAATCCGCGTCCTCGTTTTTACTTAGATTTACGGAAATACCGTCAACAGCTTGAAGGAGGGCAGACTCCTTTTACACCTGCTCTTTCCCTTCTTTTCGGTCTCCAGCAGGTCCTTGGATTGTTGGAAGAGGAAGGCTTAGATCGGGTTTTTGAACGTCACCAAACGATGAAAGAAATGACACGGGACGCTTGCCGTGCCTTGAACCTGCCTCTGTTGGTCTCTGACGAAGATGCTTCATCGACCGTCACATCGATCCGACCAGAATCTTTTGAGGCAGAACAACTCCGAAAAGTGGCGAATGAAGAGTTCGGCCTTATTTTAGCTGGCGGACAGAAGCATATGAAGGGTGAAATTTTCAGGATTGGACACATGGGATACTGTCGTCCTGCTAATGTACTTCAATATATAGGAATTCTTGAAATTGTCTTGAAACGTTTAGGTCATGAATTCGAACCGGGAGCGGGTGTCGCAGCTGCGCAAGCCGTTTATTTGGAACGTACAAGGGAGGAATAGAGATGCACCGCGTATTGATTAGTGATCCACTGAGTGAAGATGGAATCAGACCTCTATTAGAGGCGGAAGATATCGAAACCGTCATGAATCCGAACTTATCTCATGAGCAGTTGTTGGAGGAAATCGGTTCGGTAGAAGCGCTTATCGTAAGAAGCCAGACGCAAGTGACAAGAGAAGTCATTGAACATGCCCCTCATTTGAAGATTATCGGCCGTGCGGGAGTGGGAGTCGATAACATCGATCTCGATGCGGCCACGGAAAACGGCGTCATTGTCGTGAATGCCCCAGATGGGAATACGATCTCGACAGCCGAACACACAATGGCAATGCTCATGTCGTTAGCTCGGAACATTCCGCAAGCTTATCATCAGCTCCAACAAAAGCGGTGGGAACGTAAAAAATTCGTCGGCGTTGAGTTGAAAGATAAAGTGCTCGGCATTGTCGGGTTCGGGCGGATCGGTCGCGAAGTCGCCCAGCGCGCCAAAGGTCACCGCATGAAAGTAATCGCCTTCGATCCGTTTCTGAATGAAGAAAAAGCAGAAAAAGCAGGTGTCACACATGGGACATTAGAGGAAGTTCTCAAACAGGCAGACTTTCTGACTGTTCATACCCCTCTGATTGACAAAACGAAGCATCTGATTAATGAAGAAGCCATTGCCATGATGAAGACGGGAGCCCGTATATTGAATTGTGCCCGTGGAGGGATTGTAGAAGAAAATGCGCTTTATGAAGCGATCCAATCAGGGAAAATCGCCGGGGCAGCGCTTGATGTCTTTGAAGAAGAACCTGCGACGGAGCATCCGTTGTTATCCTTGCCGGAAGTGATCGCCACCCCTCACCTCGGTGCAAGTACGATCGAAGCCCAGGAAAACGTCGCGACAGACGTCAGCTACGATGTGCTGGAACTATTGCGCGGAGGAACGGTGAGAAACCCTGTCAATCTACCTTCTGTGTCATCAGAAATGATGGAGAAGCTCTCCCCTTACTTCAAGCTCTCTGAACGTTTAGGCGCCTTTTTATCAAAAGTGGTGGAAGGTACGCTTGAGCGTGTGAACGTGTATTATAGTGGCGATTTGCTCGAGGTTGATACAATGCCTCTTACACGGATTGCCGTCAAGGGGATATTGAAACGTCATATCGGAGAACGTGTGAATGATGTGAATGCGTTCAAGACAGCTTCTGACAAAGGGATTACGGTAAATGAGCAGAAGTCGACTCAAACGAAAGGATTTACGAACTTGATCACCGTTGAAATCGAGACCGATCAGGAAAAGCGCAGCCTTGCCGGTACGCTGCTGAACGGTTTAGGCGCACGTATCGTGCAGTTTGATCAGTATTCCATCGACGTTGTTCCAGAGGGACATCTTGTCGTGATCCGCCACACCGACCAACCAGGCGCGATCGGCCGCGTGGGGAGCTTACTTGCCGAACATGAAATCAACATTGCAACCATGCAGGTTGGACGTACGAATGAAGGTGGAGAAGCCGTCATGGTGCTCACTGTAGACAAACCGGTGGATGGGGAGTGTAACGAAAAGCTTGCTCAAATTGAAGATATCAAGCAAGTACAGTGTTTGACGATTTAATTGTATCCATTTATGGGTAGCTGATCCGAAGATAATTGCTATTATTTTATATAAAAAAAGACAAACCTCAACAGGTTTGTCTTTTTATTATGGAAAAAGTGATTCCATTTTATAGTTTTGTAAAATCTAGTACAAAAGCTTTGACTTTGAGAATTTCTCTTGTTAAGTTTAATTCCGACTTAATTCCGACTTAATTCATCAACTTTGTAGGGTGGGGATATAATGGAGGAAAACAGAGCAGAGATTTCATCTGGTCGTAGGTTTTTATTTCGTATTTTAGATGGCATCGAATGGCTGGGGAATAAGCTTCCATCACCATTGTTGCTGTTTGCTATATTAGCATTTATCGTAGTGATTATTTCTGGAATTTTTGCCGGTGTATCTGTCACGAATCCAACGACAGGGGAAGCCGTAGAGGTGAAAAACCTTTTCAGTCTGAGTGGCCTGGATTATATATTTAACAGTGCGGTCGATAACTTTATTGGGTTTCCGCCGCTTGGAGCCGTTCTTGTGACCATGCTCGGCATTGGTCTTGCTGAACAAACGGGTTTGATAAATGCATCTTTGAAAGGAATTGTGTTTTCCTTTCCTCAAAAATTGTTGACGGCTGCTTTAGTTTTCGCCGGAGTCATGTCCAGTGTAACGGTCAACGCCGGTTACGTTGTACTTCCACCACTTGGAGCCGTCCTTTTCTTAGGACTTGGGCGACACCCACTTGCTGGACTTGCTGCCGCCTTTGCGGGTGTGTCTGGTGGGTTTGGTGCCAATTTAGCTCTCACGTCTACCGATGCCATCCTTCAAGAGTTGACTGCTGAAGCGACACGTACGATCGACCCTGCTTATGCAGAAACGATTACGGTCACAATGAATTACTTCTTCGCAGCCGTGTCTGTCGTTCTGATCACTCTTATTGGTACGCTCGTAACTGAAAAAATCGTAGAACCCAGACTTGGTAAGTATGAAGGTGAGCAGGAAGGGGAAATCGATGAGTTGACCGCTCTTGAGAAAAAAGGGATGCGTCTTGCTGGGATCGGTTTTCTGATTACGTTTGCTCTCATGGCTTACTTGTCTTTCGGTCCTTTGCGTGGAGACGGGGCCTATATTGAATCTCCGTTTTTCAGTGCATTGGTATTCGTCATTTTCCTATTATTCTTGGTCCCGGGTTTGATTTATGGAATCGTTACAAAAGAGATTTCTAATGATAAGGACCTTACCAAACTGCTTGGAAAAACAATGGCAAGCATGAGCGGTTATATTGCCCTTGCGTTTACGGCAGGACAGTTTATCGCGTATTTCCGTGAAACGAATTTAGGGACTGTCATCGCTTTTCGCGGGGCAGACTTTTTGAATTCTACAGGGTTTGATGGGATTGGACTCATCTTAACGTTTATTGGACTGACGATGGTCGTCAACTTCTTCATTGGAAGTTCTTCAGCCAAATGGACAATTTTGGCCCCTGTTTTCGTTCCGATCATGATGAATCTTGGCTATTCTCCGGAGTTTACGACATTGCTCTATCGTATCGCAGACTCTGTGACGAACATGATTACCCCGTTGCTTCTATACTTCCCTGTCATCATCGCGTTCGCTCAGCGCTATGATAAGAAACTAGGGATTGGAACACTCATTTCCATGATGATTCCTTATTCCGTTGCGTTCTTACTTGGCTGGTTGCTACTGTTGCTCGTATGGGTGCTATTAGGAATCCCTGTAGGACCTGGTGCACCAATTCAATATTAATGAAAAAAGCTCAGCGTCGGTGTGACGTTGAGCTTTTTTACGTTTATCTTTCGGATATCAGGAAGTTTGCACGTTATTCAGTAATTGATCTAAAACGTAATTCTCCCGCTCGATCCATGTATTTTTTTTTGTTTGACCCAGTATTTTTCCGTTTTGGGCAAGGGCTTTCTCGACGCTTATCCATACGGGTGTGAAGTCCTGGTCTTCCTCATAGGGATCCAGCTGTTGTCCGCCCTTCTCTCCCCACCACTCACAAAAATAATAACGGGAGGTCATTTCAAATGTTGCTTCAGGGTCATAAATGTCAAGGTGACTTTCCACAATCTCACCAGCAAATTGTCTCACCTGGCAGTTCCTAAAGCCTGTTTCTTCTTGGATTTCTCTAATGAGAGCTTCCTTATCTTCCTCTCCATCATCAACGCCACCACCAGGCAATTTGTAATCCCCGAGGTTAGACTTCACCATCAGAATTTTTCCTTCTTGAAAAAGAATGCCTCTGACTGCGAGCCGCTTGTTTGTTTTGTACCCCTCATTTTTTTCGATCCCAAACCGCTTCTTAAAAATGAAGTCAGCCAATGGGATGCACCTGGCGTTTGCGGTTGGAGAATGTATGGACTTCTGTATAACCAACGGATTTTGCAAGATCGATCGCTCTTTCATAACGGTACCCGATATGGTCCGGCTTGTGGGCATCCGAGCAGAGAACGATTCCAACACCTTCATCTTTACACATTTGTAGAAGCGTTGGATCTGGATAGAGTTCTCCAACTGGTTTGCGCAAGCCTGCCGTACTGATTTCAATGCATGTATCTGTTTTCGCTAGAGCTTTTGCTGCGCGTTTATATTGTTCTTTCAAAAATTCTTTGTCATCTGGCCGGTAACCGAACACTTTGATGACATCAATATGTCCGACAAAATCAAAAAGTCCTGACTCTGCAAGGGTGACGACACGGTCAAAGTATTGCTGATAGACGTCTTTTAGATCTCTATTTTCATATTCATCACGGTAAATCGCAAGATCAATGCCCCATTCATCAATCCAGTGGACGGACCCAATCACGTAATCAAAAGGATGGGAGGATATAAAGGTTTCCATCTCTTTTTCTTTTCCTGGCATGTAATCCATTTCAATGCCCATCTTGATCGGAAGTTCTGCTTTGGCTGCTTCATCAAACATCTTTTGGTAGGTTTCAAAGTCAAGCGTACGACGGTTCTCCACCCAAGGGTTGGAGAGAATGTCACGTGTTTCCTGAAAGAAATACGCGTGTTCAGATATGCCTAATTCTTCAATTCCTTCTTCTTTCGCTTTTGTTATGTAGGTTCGTAGATAGTCGACATCAAGGTTTCCGGTTTCTGCCATATGGACGTGGTAATCGGTGCGCATGTGGGGCCCTCCTCTATCGAATTTTATTCATCATAACAAACATTAGAAAAAATCACCAAGAAGAAGCGGATGGAAGCATTTGATACGAGAAGTATGAGGGGATGATATGTTAAAATAGGGAGGTTAAGACAAGCGCGATAGAAATAGAGGTGCTTTATCAATCATGAATGACACAAAGAGGTTGACGGAAGGGGCTTTAATGACCGGCCTATATCTGCTATTGTTATTGGTAATCATTTTTTTGCCGGTTATGGGACCACTACTATTAATGATCCTGCCTGTTCCATTTGTTTATTATAGTTATCGTTATGGTGGAAAAGCAGGGGGCCTTATGTTTGTGGCCGCCACCATTTTCACACTATTATTTGCGACCGTATTTACCGTTTTCACCTTGCTGGCCGGAATTGGCGGGCTTTTCTTAGGTATCGCTTTGCATCACAAACGTTCATCCTATGAAGCTCTTGCTATTGGCTCTGTTGGGTTTGTCATCGGTCTTCTCGGAATTCTCTTAATCACGCAGCTCTTTCTTGGAGTCAATTTAATGGAAGAACTGAAAAATGGTATGAACCAGGGCTACGGCACTTTCGAGAGAATTTTCTCAGGGCTTCTTGATGGAGAAGAGGTAGAGACGGATTTGGCTGAGATCGGGCAATTGATTGATTTTATCCCGGATATTGTCCCAAGTATATTGGCGATGAGTGGTGTCATGATGGCTTTCGTCACCCAATGGACGACCTATAAACTGATCAATCGCATCGAAAATCAGTCCATGGGATTCACGGATTTTAAGAACTTCAAGCTGCCTACATCAATATTATGGTATTACTTTGTTGCAATGATCTTGAATTATGTCACGATGGATGGCAATAATCTGATTTATTTAGCTGCCGTGAATGTATTTATTCTGACGGGAGCACTGATCGTCCTGCAGGGATTCTCTTTCGTCTTTTTCTATGCATGGAAGAAAAAGTGGTCAAAAGCTATACCGATTCTTGTGGTTGTATTTTCCATACTTCTTCCACAAATCATCATGTACCTTGTGAGAATAATCGGTATAATTGATATAGGATTTCCGATGAGGGAACGTGTGGAAGAAAAGAAAGAATGATCGCTCTCAAGAAGATGGTAGGAGCTGAATGCAATGCCGAATTTTTTTAAAAAACCAACAATGAGCGGACACTTGTGGATCATTTATTTGATCTCTCTCATTCTGCTTGGCTTCATCTGGTACTATCAATGGATGCTGGGACTAATGATGACGCTCTTTTTAGCTGCGTCCATTTTTTACAGTGTCCGTACTGAACAGAACATGATCAATGAGACAGAAGAATATATATCGACCTTATCCTACAGGGTGAAAAAAGTGGGCGAAGAAGCCTTACTGGAAATGCCCATCGGAATCGTTCTCTATAGTGAAAACTATATGATCGAGTGGGCGAATCCTTATATGAACAAGTTCACAGAAGAGGATACGATTGTTGGCGAATCGTTAAAACGACTTTCCGATCACCTGATTCCATGTGTGAAAGAT
The DNA here is from genome assembly GCF_003386945.1 of Halobacillus trueperi. Taxonomy (NCBI): domain Bacteria; kingdom Bacillati; phylum Bacillota; class Bacilli; order Caryophanales; family Bacillaceae; genus Halobacillus; species Halobacillus trueperi. The sequence continues at coordinate 84,604 of NZ_QUAE01000004.1, forward strand.
GAGGAAGATGAAGTTTGGATCACGATTGCCGGTTATAAATTCCAGACGATTATCAAAAGGGATGAACGTCTGCTTTACTTGTTCGACCGGACACAGCAGACGGAAATCCACAACCGTTATGAAAATGAACAGACGGTTCTTTCCATCATTTTCCTTGATAACTATGAAGAAATTACTCAGGGGATGGATGACACCGCCAAAAGCCATATCAACTCGCAAGTGACTTCGATTTTAAACAAGTGGGCGGGAGACTATGGCATTTACTTGAAGCGGACTTCTCAAGAGCGCTTCATAGCGGTCATGAATCAGAAAATTCTTTATACGTTGGAAAAAGCGAAGTTTGAAATCCTTGATGATGTACGTGAATTGATTACAGACCAGAACGTTCCATTGACGTTAAGTTTCGGAATCGGTGTCGGCCCGGTCAGTCTTCCGGAGCTTGGTGAACTAGCTCAATCGAGTCTTGACCTTGCGCTCGGCCGAGGTGGAGACCAGGTCGCCATCAAAGACGATTCAGGGAAAGTCCGTTTCTATGGCGGAAAGACAAATCCGATGGAAAAACGGACACGGGTACGCGCCCGCGTCATCTCCCATGCCATGAAAGAACTTGTTCAGGCAAGTGAGAAGGTTTTGATCATGGGACACAAATCCCCGGATATGGACTCTGTCGGCGCGTCGATCGGTATCTTGAAAATTGCCCAGGCAAACGACAAGAAAGCCGCCATCGTCCTTGATCCGGAGGATATCGACACCGGCGTTCAACGGATGGTCGAGGAAATCGAGAAAGACGAAGACCTCTGGCATTACTTCATCCCACCTGAGGATGCTTTAGAGATGGTGACGAATGATACACTGCTTGTTGTTGTGGATACGCACAAGCCTTCCATGGTCATTGAGGAGAAGCTGCTTTCCAAAACGGAGCATGTCGTCGTGATTGATCACCATAGACGTGCAGAAGAATTCATCGCCGATCCGACACTTGTTTATATGGAACCATACGCATCATCGACAGCTGAACTTGTCACTGAGCTGCTTGAATACCAGCCGAAAAAACTGAAACTGTCGATGCTCGAATCGACCGCCCTGCTCGCAGGGATTATCGTCGACACAAAAAGCTTCACGCTCCGTACAGGGTCACGGACATTCGATGCTGCCTCATACTTGAGGTCCAAGGGAGCGGATACCGTACAAGTCCAGAAGTTCATGAAAGAAGATCTCGATGTCTATATCCGCAGAAGTAAGCTGATTGAACGGGCCTCTGTTTACAGAGATGGAATTGCGATTTCCACCGGGGACCGTGGAGAAACTTACGGACCTGTTATCATTGCACAGGCCGCGGATACGCTACTGACCATGAGCGGGATTGTTTCCTCGTTCGTTATTTCTGAACGCAGTGATGGACGGATCGGCATCAGCGCCCGTTCTCTCGGGGATATCAATGTCCAGGTCATCATGGAGAGGATGAACGGGGGCGGGCATTTGACGAACGCAGCCACACAGCTTGAAGATACAACGATTGAAGATGCAAAAGCATTGTTGCAAGATATTATTGATGAATATTTTGAAGGGGGAGACACAGAATGAAAGTAATTTTCAAAGCGGATGTCAAAGGAAAAGGCAAAAAAGGCGAAATCAAAGAAGTGAACGATGGATACGCGCGCAACTACCTCCTAAAAAACAATTTGGCGGTAGAAGCGACGAAGGGGAACGTCCAGGCGCAAAAAGCTAAAGATGCCAAAGCCGAACAGCAAGCACAGGAAGAAGTCGAGGAAGCGAAACGTTTGAAAGAAACGCTTGCGGATCTCGAAGTGAAGCTTGTGGCGAAATCCGGAGATAACGGCCGCCTATTTGGTTCCATAACAAGTAAGCAGATCGCCGAGCAACTGAAGAAATCCCATAATATTAAAATCGATAAACGTAAAATCGAGCTTGATGATCCGATCCGGACATTGGGCTACACGAACGTCCCTGTGAAACTTCACCCAGAAGTAACAGGTACGATCAAAGTCCATGTCGAGGAAAAGTAAGTCTTGAACGATCAAGCGCCCAATCCATTCTACTGGAGCTATTGGGCGCTTCTGTTTTGTATTTCTGGCTCACATCCCTCTTTTTCATAATGAAAAGGAAGGATGTATAAAATAACCGTACAACGTGCGGTTGTTTGTGACGGACGGGCCATCCGTGCTTTAGATTCAGAGGAGGAACAACAGTGAGTGAAATGTGGAACGATCGTACCCCGCCCCATAATATAGAAGCTGAACAGGCGGTACTCGGTGCGGTCTTTTTAGAACCTGAAGCAATGTCGACAGCTGCTGAGTATCTTCTTCCTGAAGATTTCTATCGGGCGAGCCACCAGCGAATTTTCGAAGTGATGCTTTCGCTCTCAGATAAAGGAGAGCCGATCGATCTCGTCACCGTAACGGCAGCTCTTTCCAACAACCAGGTGCTCGAGGAAGTCGGAGGGGTTTCTTATTTGACGGATATCGCAAACTCCGTACCGACTGCTGCGAATATCCAGTATTACACAAGCATTGTGAGTGAAAAATCGACCCTTAGAAGTTTGATCCGTACGGCTACGAATATCGTAACGACCGGCTATTCAGAAGAAGAGGACTTAGAGGATGTATTGAACGCCGCAGAAAAAGACATTCTCGAGGTTTCCCAAAGGAAAAATTCCAGTGCTTTCAAAAGTATTAAAGACGTACTGATTGACGTTTATGACAACATTGAACAGCTGCACCACAATGACGGAAGTACGACTGGAATTCCGACAGGGTATCGCGATCTTGATCATATCACCTCTGGCTTCCAACGGAATGATTTGATTATCATCGCCGCCCGTCCGTCTATGGGTAAGACCGCGTTTGCTTTGAACATTGCGCAGAACGTAGCGGTCCATACCGATGAGAATGTCGCGATTTTCAGTTTGGAGATGGGGGCCGACCAGCTCGTCTCCCGTATGATTTGTGCGGAAGGAAACATCGATGCTCAGCGTCTCCGTACAGGGCAGATGGAAACAGAGGATTGGAACAAGCTGACGATGGCGATGGGAAGTCTATCCAACGCCGGTATTTATATTGATGATACACCAGGTATCCGCGTCAGCGAAATCCGTTCTAAGTGCCGTCGTCTCAAACAGGAACACGGACTTGGCATGATTCTGATCGACTATTTGCAGTTGATCCAGGGAAGCGCCAACTCAAAAGAAAACCGTCAGCAGGAAGTATCAGAAATTTCCCGTTCTTTAAAAGGATTGGCTCGTGAGCTTAATGTTCCATTGATCGCTCTGTCTCAGCTCTCCCGTGGAGTCGAATCAAGGCAGGACAAGCGACCGATGATGTCTGACTTGCGTGAATCCGGTTCGATTGAGCAGGATGCCGATATCGTAGGATTCCTTTATCGTGATGATTACTACGACCAGGAATCCGAAAACCAGAACATCATTGAAATCATCCTGGCCAAGCAACGTAATGGTCCGGTGGGAACAGTTTCTCTTGCCTTTGTGAAAGAATACAACAAGTTCGTCGATTTGGATCATCGGTATTCCGATGCTGATGTACCACCGGCGTAAAAAGGAAGACGCCCGAGACTTGAAGTCTCGGGCGTCTTTTTTATGATTAGCTTCAAAGAAGCCATCTATATCATCATCCCCATCACGCCTCCCGAAAAGTCACGCTGGGAATGGATGATCCTAAAGGGTCAGGAAGTGGTCGATTGCATGAGCGACACCGTCTTCGTCATTCGTTTTCGTAAGGTAGCAGCAGGCCTCTTTCACTTCATCTTTGGCATTCCCCATGGCGGCGCTGTACCCTGCTATGTTCATCATAGATAAATCATTGAAACTATCTCCAATGACCGCCGTTCTTTCTATAGATCGGTTCAGTTGTTTAGTCAACTGCCGGACGGCATTTCCTTTAGAAGCAAGCCTGTGTTCCAGTTCGAAGTTATGGTTGGCAGAACTTACAAGAGTCAAGTCAGGGTGGTCTTCGAATCTCTCCCATCCTTTTTGGAGTTTTTCTTCTTCAAAGGAGAAGGCGAGAATGTTGTACACGTTCCTATGCTTATCGACGATTTCTTTATAGGAGTCTACATGCAAAAATCCGGACTGACTAAATTGTTTTTCAGCTGCCTTTTCCAGCCTGGTCAGATCGGTTTTCGGGTTTGCACTCTGAATCCGATCGAGTTCAATGTTCATAAGCTCCCTGCCATTTTGCGGGGTTAAAATTGCTTCATCATCAATCGCTTCATAGTAGAATCCTTCTTTTTCAAGCCACCCCAAAATTTCAGTGACATCTTCTTTTTCCATCGGTGTGGATGAAAAAAGCTTACCGTCCGGACAATGGATCGTCGCCCCATTGGCGGCGATCACCCATGTGTGAAGGTCCAGGCCGGAGAAAAGGTTACGGACATCGAATGCTGCTCTTCCTGTTGCTATGACCACCTCAACGCCCTTCGACTGGGCACGCTGAATAGCCTGAATATTATTCTTGCTGATTTCATTCGTGGAATTTAACAGTGTTCCGTCTAAATCAATGGCAATCATGTCCATAAATCAGATCCCTCCTCTTCCGTAACAATCAAGTCTACATGATGATCTTGTAATTTTTGTTGAAATTCTTCATCAGGAAGTTGGTCTGTAATGATGACATCCACGTCTTCAAGTTCTGCGAAAGTAAAGAACTCGGTCACGCCAAACTTCGTATGGTCCGCAAGAACAATGACTTGTTCTGCCTGTTTGATCATGTTTCGTTTGACCATCCCGTCTTCTTCGTGGGCAATCGAGAGCCCCGAAGCAGATATTCCCACCACTCCGATAAACGCTTGGTCCACATGATAGCTTTTTAATCGTTCGATGACGGAAGCTCCGTAAAGAAATTGGTGCTCCTTTTGGAGAAAACCACCAAGCAATTGGATGGACACGTTTTCAACATTCGATAAAATTTCCGCTTGGTGAATCGAATTGGTAATCACCGTGATGTCCATAGGCCTGATTTGATTCGCACATGCCTGAACCGTCGTAGATGTATCCAAAATAATCTTCTCTCCAGGACGGATAAAAGAAGCCGCTTTACTACCGATCTGCTGTTTTTCGAAAGAAACGGTTTTTAAACGGTGAGAATAATTTTGAATGGTCGTATGTGCCCTCGGCAGGATTGCTCCCCCGCGTGTACGCACGATCGCTTTCCGTTCCTCCAACTTTACTAAATCCCGTCTTGCTGTGTCTCTTGATATATCAAACATCTCACACATTTGATCAATGGAAATCCGGCGATTTTCTTTTAAAAATTGCAAGATTCCAATTAGACGTTCTTCCTGATACATCGAATCCTCCTTCCGTTTTTGCTCTTATAAGTGATTATAAGTAATTACTTAATGGAAATCAATCGAAAATAAGTTATTTTAAGTTTATTTGTAAATATTAGTTAATCTGCTGCTTTTATGATAAAAATAAATTATTCAATATAATGGCAAGGTTATTGAAGGCTTATTTTCGACACATTTCATGAGGGGACTCGAGGGCGGGGAGTTGCACGTCTCTGTTCCAATTCCTCAAAAACTCTCACAAAATTATCAGAACAGAGTCCTTGAGGTCTAAAAGTTATAATCGAACAATAATATTGTAATTATAATTTAATGTTCGGTTTTAGCGTTGACTTACAAGGTCTGAATTGGTAAACTGACGATGGATAACATATTTAACAAATTTTTGGCGGAGGTGCCTTATGTCTTCTGTAGTTGTAGTCGGAACCCAGTGGGGGGACGAAGGAAAAGGCAAGATAACTGATTTTCTATCACAAAATGCCGAAGTTGTCGCTCGTTATCAGGGCGGAAATAATGCTGGTCATACAATAAAATTTGATGGGGTAACATATAAGCTTCACTTGATTCCTTCAGGGATCTTTTTTGAAGATAAAACGTGCGTGCTTGGAAACGGAATGGTGATTGATCCGAAAGCGCTGCTTGAAGAATTGAAATACTTACATGACAAAGGGGTCTCCACAGACAATCTGCGGATCAGCAACCGCGCTCATGTGATTCTTCCATATCACTTGAAATTAGATGCACTTCAAGAGGAAGAGAAGGGTGCGAATAAGATCGGAACGACCAAAAAGGGAATCGGCCCTGCCTACATGGACAAAGCGGCTCGTACAGGTATCCGTATCGCTGATTTACTTGATAAAGAAAGCTTCCGTGAAAAGCTCGAGCAGAACCTTGCTGAGAAGAACCGTCTTTTTGAAAAAGTATATGAAACAGAACCGTTTGCGGTGGAAGATATTCTGGATGAATACTATGAATATGGTCAACAGATCGCATCCTATGTATGCGATACATCTGTCGTATTAAATGATGGATTGGATGAAGGGCGTCGCGTTCTTTTTGAAGGTGCTCAGGGAGTTATGCTCGACATCGACCAGGGGACGTATCCTTTCGTTACCTCTTCTAACCCGATCGCGGGGGGAGTAACCATAGGTTCTGGTGTGGGACCATCAAAAATCAAACACGTTGTCGGTGTTTCGAAAGCTTATACGACGCGTGTCGGAGATGGACCTTTCCCGACAGAGCTTGAAAATGAAGTCGGAGATCAAATCCGTGAAGTGGGTCGAGAATACGGTACAACCACGGGACGCCCAAGACGTGTCGGTTGGTTTGATAGTGTCGTTGTCCGTCATGCCCGTCGTGTAAGTGGAATCACCGACCTTTCCTTGAATTCCATTGATGTACTGACAGGGATTGAAACATTGAAAATATGTACGGCTTACAAGTACAAAGGTGAAATCATGGAAGAGTTCCCGGCAAGTTTAAAAGTTCTTGCCGAATGTGAGCCGGTTTACGAAGAAATGCCAGGCTGGACGGAAGATATCACAGGCGCTGAAACGCTGAGTGACCTTCCGGAGAACGCACGTCATTACATTGAGCGTGTGTCTCAGTTGACAGGAATCCCGTTGTCTATTTTCTCTGTTGGTCCTGACCGTGCACAAACGAACGTTGTCCGCAGCGTATACAGTGAATAATATGGAAGCCTGGCGTACTCAGCCGGGCTTTTTTTTACAAAAGCATGGAAGGATAAGAATCGAAAAAGTGTAAGTCAGGGTAAACTTTACATAGATGAACAAGAGGAGGAGTGTTTCACGTGAAACGCATTTGTGTTTTCGCTGGGTCCAGTGCAGGGAATGATCCAGTTTTCATAGAGAAAACGAAAGCTTTAGGAAAAAGACTGGCCGCAAATAACATTGAGCTGGTTTATGGTGGTGCTAAAAGTGGATTGATGGGTGTGTTAGCCGACCAGGTGCTGGACGGCGGAGGAAAAGTGACAGGCATTATGCCGAGCCATCTTTTTGAAAAAGAAATCGTTCACCCCTACGTAACAGAAATGATCGAGGTAGGGACAATGCATGAAAGAAAAGCGAAGATGAGTGAGCTGGCTGACGGATTCATTGCCCTTCCGGGAGGGTTCGGTACGTTTGAAGAGCTTTTTGAAACGGTCAGTTGGGCTCAAATCGGCCTTCATACAAAACCGCTCGCACTATACAACATCGCAGAATACTACACTCCGCTTGTTCAGCTCATCGAACACGCAATAAAAGCAGGATTTGTACCTGAAGATAACCGTAAACTTTTTATAGATGCCGACGATCCTTCTTCTTTATTGAATCAAATGGAGCAGAAAAAATAAAAGACGTGCCTATTCAAGCACGTCTTTTATACTTGGATCGTTTTAAAGAAAATGAGTCCAAAAAAACGATACGTCAATTTAATACTTTCAATCGAGGATTCTTCGGTGATGCTTAATCCGTAGATCGTCGTTGGTGAGGTATCAGGTGACGCAGCCATTGCTTTGGAGGCTAGTGGCGATGTGTCCGGGGCGAGTGGAATGGTTTCATATTCATTGATGGCATACGCATCTTCCACAAGCGCGTATGTATCGGTAATCATGAATCCTTTTTCAGAATCACTGATCTGCATCTTGATGTTTGTAGGCTGTTGGTTGTTATTGATGGACACATCAGTGATTTGGATGCTACCCAGTAAACTTTTGTTTCCGAGTGCAACAATGACGGTTTGCTTATCTTCTGTTGTACCGATCGACCCATGGGTGAGCGGCGGGTTCAATTTCAAGAAACCAATAATTGAGACAAATAAAAGGATAAGAACGAAAACAACGTAGCGGAAAACCTTTTTCAAACAAACCCTCCTTTCTTTTTGATAACAGAATTCAGGGAGAAAATCTATATTTCTAGTAAAATTACTATTGCTTACGTTTATTCTGTATGGTACGATAGTTATCGTTGCGGTGAACAAGCCGTATTGGTCCGGTAGTTCAGTTGGTTAGAATGCCTGCCTGTCACGCAGGAGGTCGCGGGTTCGAGTCCCGTCCGGACCGCCACTTTCATTATATCATTTGAAGTAGTCGAATACACACGTAATGTGATGTGCTCATTAGGTTATATCGTCGAATGATAATGAATAAAGTGATGGCTCAATCGAAAGATTTTTAATTTAATACTAATAATGGCTCGGTAGCTCAGTCGGTAGAGCAACGGACTGAAAATCCGTGTGTCGGCGGTTCGATTCCGTCCCGAGCCACTCCATAAAAAGTTTACGGAAGTATTTCCGTAAGCTTTTTTGTATGGAAAATCATTCTTATATCTTAATATTCTTATTCAACTATATGGCAGTATTCTTGAAGACTTAGTTTCGAGATGTTTCGGGGTTCGTTGCCTGGTTGAGCGTCAGGGGTGGCTGGGAAGCTACTCGCTTTCCTGTGGGGGAGTGGCAAGCTTCCTCGGACTTCGTCCTGCGGGATCTCGCCTATCTCCTTTCTCCCACGGGAGTCTCGCAGCTTCCCAACCACCCCATTCAATGGATGTGAGAAACGAACCCCTTTACTGTGGGAGGGTACCTTCTACTATCCTGGTGTTTTTAAGCATAAAGCGCTCTACACCACATGCAGAATAGGTTCTTTGGAGTTTTTCCTCTCCAATTACCATGTGCATAAAAGGAGCTTATTCCGGATGTGGTTTCGAGATACTTATATGGCAAAGGGGCGTAGGGGAATGGCGAGACTCCTGCGGGAAAAAAGTGTATGGTGAGACCCCGCAGAGCGAAGCTTGAGGAGGCTCAACGCGCTCCCGCGGAAAGCGAGCTATTCCCCGCAGCCCCATCCACTCAACAAAAGTCTCGAAACTGAGTCTTCAAGAATAGGGAGCTTATATCGGATAGAGGAATTTACTATAATGAGTATTTTAATATGAAAAAATGGCTACTATTTCGTAATTTTGGTAAGAATATTATATCTATTTTACATATTTAAATATCTATTTCTTATAAATATTCCGTGTGATAGATTAATTTAGGAATAGTTTAGACGGTGCATCAGGAGGATCATTATCATGTGGAAGAAATTAGCTGTCACAGCGATTTCCGTCGTAAGTGTCGGTGTAGGAACGGCCTACGCCGAGAGTTCACTGCCGACGGTCTATCACGTTTATATAGATGAACAACATGTGGGGACGGTAGAAAATCAAGCAGAGGTCAAATCGGAATTACGCGAGCGTATGGAAGAGGCGGAAGAAAACCATGAAGGATTGAACCTTTCCTATATGGAAGAAGTCTCATTCAAGGAGCAGAAAGTTTTGTCTGTGAAAGACGAATCCTCGGATGTTTTGGATTCGCTTCAAAATGAATTGACCCTTGCCGCAGACGTTGTACGCCTTCACATCAATGGGGAGCCTGTCGCTCACCTTCCAAGTGAAGAGAAGGCAGAAAAAGTCCTTGAAACCGTAAAAGAAGAATACGTTGAAGAAGCAGAACTTGAGAGATTAGAAATAGGTACTCCAGAGCTGCCGGGCATCGGTGAAACGAAGGTGATGGATGTCGGCTTATCGGCTCCTGTCACAATGAAAGAAGATCAGGTCATGCTCTCGCAGGTTCATACAGTCGAAGAAGCCGTGTCCAGGGTGGAAGAAGGACGTCCTTATCCAAGCAGTCATTCGGAAACGACATCATTTATGGGGATGATGGCTAAATCACAGAAGCCGCTTGTGGATGTAGTAATCACCGAGAAAGAACGAAAGGAAGAACAGATTCCTCATAAAGTACAAATGAAAAAGACGGATGAACTTTTTAAAGGTGAATCCGAAGTGAAGCAAGAAGGGGAAGATGGAAAGAGAGAGCTTTTGATTGAACGAACGTACCGAAATGGTGAAAAAATAAAAGAAAAGACGGTTGAAAGAGAGGTCGTCAAAGAACCTGTGACGAAGATCGTCCTTCAAGGAACAAAGAAAGTCCCTTCTAAAGGTACGGGTGATTTCACTTGGCCGGCTGTGGGCGGAGAAATCACCAGTAAGCAGGGAGAACGCTGGGGGCGATACCATAAAGGGATTGACATTGCCGGTGTTTCCGATAAAACGATTAAAGCTGCTGATAACGGCAAAGTGGTCGAAGCTGGCTATCGAAATAGTTTCGGAAATAAAGTCGTGATCGATCATGGGAATGGATACGAGACGACCTATGCTCACCTCTCCTCGATTGATGTCAAAAAAGGGCAGACCGTTAAAAAAGGTGAAAAGCTCGGTGTCATGGGAACGACAGGACGTTCCACAGGGGTACATCTACATTTTGAAATCCATAAAGAAGGTTCACTCGAAAACCCTCTTTCCCACGTGTCCCCCTGACCCTAACCGCTATGGTTCAATCATAGCGGTTTTTTCTTTATCAAATCGCCCAAGGAAAGCGAACCATTTATCTCATTCCCCCTAAGCCACGTATCAAAACTGGTGATGGTTGATTGGAGCAAAATTTAGTAAGAGGATTAAGAAATAGGCATGATAAAAGTATAGGTGAAACGGATGATTTCGAGAGAGGTTTATGGTGAAATAAGACATTTACCATTAAATAAGTTAAAATAAGAGAAAGAAAAGATGACGAGGAAAGGGATGTGACGGAATATGGCACAGAAAATTTTAGTGGTCGATGACGAGAAACCCATTGCGGATATATTGAAATTTAACTTAGAAAAAGAAGGTTATGAAGTCGTATGTGCATATGACGGAGATGAGGCGATTGCGAAAGCAGATGCAGAAGAGCCGGAATTGATTCTCCTTGATATTATGCTGCCGAACAAAGACGGTAATGAAGTCTGCCGTGAAGTGAGGAAGCGTCATAATATGCCGATCATTATGTTGACGGCGAAAGATGCAGAGATTGATAAAGTACTTGGACTGGAAATGGGTGCAGATGACTATGTGACCAAGCCTTTCAGCAACCGCGAATTGATTGCGCGCGTGAAGGCGAACTTGCGTCGTCAACAGCAGGAGCCTGAAGACAGTGCACAGCAGACGAAGGATATTGAAATCGGCCGTCTGGCGATTCACCCGGATGCTTATACGGTGACTCGTGACGGGAATCATATTGAATTGACTCATCGTGAGTTTGAACTTCTTCACTATCTTGCTCGTCATATCGGACAAGTCATGACTCGTGAACATTTGCTTGAAACCGTTTGGGGCTATGACTATTATGGGGACGTCCGTACCGTCGATGTAACGGTAAGACGTTTGCGGGAAAAAATTGAAGAGAATCCTAGTAATCCAATGTGGATTGTTACCCGTCGTGGGGTTGGGTATTATTTGAGAAACCCAGAACAGGATTAAGCCTTTATGAAAGAAGTAGGTTTCTTTCAGTCTGTTAGGCTGAAGCTGATTCTTGTATACATTTTGTTATTGTTATTGGGCATCCAAGTCATTGGTGTCTATTTTGTCGATCGATTGGAAGAGCAGTTGGAAACCAACTTTACGAATTCCATTGAAGGACAGCTGAATTCTTTAACCTACAGTTTGCAAAATGCGTTCAATACAGAGCGGGGAGAAGATTCGCTGCCTTTGAATAATGATCTACAAAGCCTTATTAATGATTTTAGTGATGACAACACCGATATTGGAAAACTCTGGGTTGTAGACAACAACCAAAAGGTGCTTGCGGCTACGACGACGAGCGACCAGTCTCCCATCGGTAAAAAAGTTACGGACACCGCCATTACGAAGGTGTTCTTGTTTGGGGAGGCCACAGAACCTAAACCTTGGCGGGAAGAAGGGACCAACAACCGGCTGTTCCGTGGTACAAACCCGATTACGGATGAGTCCGGAGAAGAGATTGTCGGGGCTCTTTATTATGAAGTTTATATGAACGATATTTATGAACAACTTGGGGAAATCATCAGTATTTTCGCCAAAGGGACGGTCTTAGCTATTACGGTTACGGCTTTGCTCGGGATTTTGGTGGCGAGGACCATCACGAAACCTCTGACAGAAATGAAACGACAGGCACAAGTTATGGCGACAGGGGACTTCTCCCAGAAGGTCGATGTAAAAGGAAATGACGAAATCGGACAGTTAGGCCATACCTTTAATGATTTGAATGATAAATTGAAGCTGGCTACTGCGACGACAGAAGGCGAGCGCCGGAAGTTGAGCTCTGTGCTTTCGAATATGTCGGATGGTGTCATTGCGACAGACCGGCTCGGTGCCATCACACTAATGAATGCACCAGCCTCGAGACTAATTGGCCAGACATTCGAGGAGGTCCAGGGACAATCCCTTGTGGATGTTCTTGACTTGAATGATCAAGTTGAAAATATCTCAGAGGTGGAAGAAGCAGGGTCTATGATCATTGATTTAAGCAGTGAAGATAACCACCTTCTGCTTAAAGCCAACTTTTCTGTGGTGGAAGATGAAAACCATGACATGAATGGTTTCATCACGGTCATTAGTGATGTGACCGAACAGCAGCGTGTGGAAAAAGAAAGAAGAGAGTTTGTTTCAAATGTCTCACACGAACTACGTACCCCGTTGACGACGATGCGGAGTTATATAGAAGCATTGAACGATGGGGCATGGCAGGATCCGGATATCGCACCAAGATTCCTCGATGTGACCCAAAATGAGACGGACCGTATGATTCGTTTAGTGAACGATCTTTTACAGTTAACGAAAATGGATCATAAAGAAACAAGCCTGATGAAAGATCGTGTTGAGTTCGTCAGCTTTTTTGACCATGTGATCGATCGTTTTGAAATGAATAAGAATGAAAAAGTAGAGTTTGTCCGCAACTTGTCCAACAAAAACATGTATGTGTGGATTGACAAGGATAAAATCACACAAGTACTGGATAACATCATCTCCAATGCCATTAAATATTCTCCGGAAGGTGGGAGCATACGGTTTAGCGCCCATTCCACGAAGAAACAGCTGCGGGTAAGCATTACCGATGAAGGGATTGGAATGCCTCCAGACACCGTGGATAAAATCTTTGATCGCTTTTATCGTGTCGATAAATCCCGTGCGAGAGAAATGGGAGGAACCGGACTGGGCCTTGCTATTGCCCGGGAAATGATTGAAGCTCATCATGGAAAAATATGGGCGGAAAGTCGTGAAGGTAAGGGCACGACTGTCCACTTTACTTTACCGCTCATGAGTCAGAAGCGGAGGGGACAGTCATGAAAAAAGAAACCATGAAGTCTGTCACTTTGGTGATTCTCATCGCCTTCAGCTTAGTGTTGACGGTAGCTCTTTGGACGTATCAGCCCGTAAATGAAACGTTGGAAGAGGATGTGTTCATTGAAGATACGAAGTTAGAAGAAATAGGATCAGAACGGGCCATTCCGAACCTGGTTCCTCCTGATAAGGTCGTTTTTCATGAGCAAAATTCATATTTTACATTCAAAGATAATATTGATCGAACAGCTTTTTACCAAAAACAGATGCAGCAGTGGAACTTATCCAACCTTGATACGAGTCCAAGAACGATCAATGTCGATAACCATAGCGAAATTGTGGAAATCATTTTTCCTGCGCATCTGCCTATACAGGTGATCAGTGATATCTTTCAAGTGAACGAGAGTATTCCAATGGAGGGGCTGCAAGCCAACTTCAATCGGATATTCTTATTGCGTCATTCCCAAGAGGGAAGTGCTGCTTCAAGTGCTTCATATGATTTGTGGTTCGTAAATAGTGATGCTGAAGGAAGCGAAATTACACTTCAGGCAGATATCAGTGCAGCTTCTGGAGAACGCGCCATACAGGAAGTCGACAATAAAGATGAATTGGTGGAAATGTCGCGTGTGGCAGATGTCCTGCAGATCGACCCCGAAGATGGAACGAATGCTTCTCACATATACGTACCTAAAAATCCTGTGAGTATATCAGAATATGTGCTGCAAACAGGAGCTGTAAATGTAAAACCGATTCAGAATGATATTTTTCCTTCGAATACGCGAGTGTTCAAGTCACGGACGAATAGCGGGGAAAATATCACCAAAACATTCCAGCGAAGATTGACGCAGTATGATAAGAGAATGGAATATGATTTGACGATTCCCAACTCAGCAAACCAGAAGAACTTGACGGAATATGAATTGTTTGTCCAAAGTATGGAGGATATCAATAGTCATTTGGGGTGGACGGATGACTATCGTCTGAACTCGATTTTGAGTGGTCGGGATGAAGTTCGTTACCGCCTTTACTTTAATGACCGGCCTGTGCTGGAGAACGTCGATACTTATAAGTTGGCGAGCATCCAGTTAAGTTATCAGCAAGGACAGATTCAGGAATATGACCGCCCGCTCGTCCAATACAGCAGTATCAACGAAAGCCAAACGAACCTCTTGTCCGGTGAGGAAGTCCTTTTGGATCTCCAACAAGAAGGTGAGTTGGAAACGTCCAGAATCAGGGATTTAGAGATTATGTACACGCTTGAAGAACAAAGGAGCGAGTTGGTGTACAGCTTGATTCCTGAGTGGTATATGTTGACAAACAGCGGTTGGACGAAAGTATATCCAGATGAAAGGTCCCAAAATGCAGAGGTTTCGTGACGAGGAGGTAAAACATGCAGTGGGGTCAAATTAAAACATTATTTATCATCAGTTTCTTAATCCTCGACCTTTTCCTGCTGCAGCAATTGTTAAGCAAGCAAGCGGAGGATGAAGTGGGACAGATTTCCACCGTTGCTGAAAGCATTGAAACCGAACTGGAAGCGAACGACATTTCCATTTCGGAGGATGCGATCCCGGAGGAATTGCCAGAAGCTACACCGATTGAATCGGAGAGTGTGCATACGTTTCCTGATGATGTGATGAGTCAGATTGAAGATATGGATGAGAGTGATAAAGAGGTTGAGCTCAAAGAAGACGGTCAGGTATTGCAAGTCACTTTTGATGAGCCGATAGAAGTGACGGAAGATACGATCCAGAGCGTTGTCGCTGATGTCGTCCCTTTTGCTTCCCGTTATTCCTACTGGGGCTGGAATGAAGAGGCGGGTGCGGCTCTCTTTTTCCAGGCAAAAAACAATAAGACGGTTTATTTTAACAATAACGGATATTTGCTGGTGAATATCGTTGATGGTGAAATGACTGGATATGTCGCAACCTTACTATCCTTTGAAGATGGGGAATACTCAGGGCCCTCCGATGACACGGAAATCACCATTGAACCTTTAAGTGCCATTCGTATTTTGTTGAATAACGGTCTTATTGAGTCGGGAGATGAAATTACATCGATGGATATTGGCTATCATACGAGTTACAGTCTGCCTGCGGGGGAAGAAAATGAGACGCAAGTGTTCGCATCAACATGGAAAGTGACGGTCAACGGAGACCGCAATCATTTTCTCTACACCTTGGACGGGACAATCATTGAATATATCAACGAAGAATCATTTATCTCAGATGTTAAAAGTGAGTATGGCTTAAAAAGTGCGGAAGAAGAGCAAACGGCAGCAAATGAAAATAGAGAAACCAATTAGATGGAGTGTATGGAATGAGCATGAGATTTAGTGTACTTGCTTCAGGCAGTACGGGGAACGCATTCTATATTGAATCGGGAGATGAGAGAATATTAGTGGATGCTGGCTTGAGTGGTAAGAAAATGGAAGGGTTGCTTGATCAAGTGAACATCGACCCACAATCCTTATCACGAATCCTTGTCACTCATGAGCATAGTGATCACATCAAAGGTCTTGGTATCATGGCAAGACGCTACAACCTTCCTATCTACGCAAATGAAAAAACTTGGAATGCGATGGAAGGGCAAATCGGCAAACTTTCCATCGATCAGAAATTCCACTTTTCTATGGAGGAGACGAAGACATTCGGGGGTCTGGATGTAGAATCCTTTGCCGTTTCTCATGACGCGGCAGATCCTATGTTTTATACGTTCCATAAGGACGGGAAGAAGATCGCCCTCGTTACCGATCTTGGCTATGTATCTGAACGGATAAAAAAGACAGTCGAAGGTGCTGACGCCTACATTTTCGAATCGAATCATGATGTGAGCATGCTTCGAATGGGACGCTACCCATGGAATGTGAAACGACGCATATTAGGGGATTCCGGACACGTTTCCAATGAGGATTGTGCCCTGGCCCTCACCGATATCATTACGGACCAGACGAAAAGAATCTACCTTGCGCATTTGAGTCTGGATAACAATATGAAAGACCTGGCCCATATGTCTGTTAAAAATGTTTTAGAAGAGCGCGGATTTGAAGTGGGCCGCCACATTGAATTGCATGATACGGACCCACAGAAAGCCACACCAATCTTTGAGGTTTAAAAGGTTTTAAATGGTAAAGAATAAGGAAACAGTACCTTAGAAATTTACGGAGAGCGTAAGAAAGGTAAGGTGAAAGAGGCGTGGGTTATTATGATGATCATTCCCCTACCCGTCAGCAGAAACAGCAGCGCAGACGGTGGGTGATGCCGACGATTGTCGGAGGTATTTTAGGAGCTGTTCTTGTCTTATTGGCTTTGCCTGCTTTGGTACAAACCGAGCTGCTTCCCTATGATATGACTATCCCTGAGGATGAAAGTGGACTAGTTGAAGATGATCAGGAGCTGACAGGTGGAACGACTAAAAATGTCGAGCTTGATGTAAATACGCAAATCACCGATGTGGTTGAAAAAGTGACTCCTTCCGTTGTCGGAGTGGTCAACTTGCAGACACGCCAGGATTTTTGGCAGCAGGAAGGTGACTCCGCCCAACAGGCAGGAGTAGGATCCGGTGTTATTTATAAAAAGGAAGACGGAACCGCTTATGTCGTGACGAACAACCACGTCATTGAAGGGGCAAGTGAAATTGAAGTCGTCCTTGCTGATGAAACAAGGGTCAAAGCCCAACTGATCGGAGGAGATTTATTTACCGATTTGGCCGTTTTGAAAATGCCGGCCGATCAAGTCGAACAAGTCGCTGAGCTCGGCACTTCAGAGAACTTGAAGGTGGGTGAACCGGCCATCGCTATCGGTAATCCGCTTGGTCTCAGTTTCGCAGGCTCAGTCACTCAAGGAATCATCAGTGGTAAGGAGCGGGCGATTCCTCAGGACTTCAATGGAGATGGGATGGAAGACTGGCAGGCAGAAGTCATTCAGACAGATGCAGCCATAAACCCTGGAAACAGTGGTGGTGCACTTATTAACATTGATGGTCAATTGATTGGGATTAACTCGATGAAAATTGCTCAGTCTGCCGTCGAAGGCATCGGTTTTGCTATACCGATTGATTCAGCCAAGCCAATCATTGATGAATTGGAACAATACGGCCAGGTGAATCGTCCGTACATTGGTATTGAAGCCTATGGGCTGAATGAGGTACCGACGTCTGAATGGAGCAATACGTTGAACCTCCCACAAGATGTAGACGGTGGATTGTATATCCGCAGCATTCGTCAAATGTCTCCAGCTGCTAAAGCAGGTCTTGAGCCATTGGATGTCATCACCGCCCTTGATGGAGAATCCGTACGGGACATCATCGACTTACGTAAGTACTTGTACAATGAAAAAGATCCGGGGGATGAGATGGAAATCACGTATTATCGAGATGGTGAGCAAGCGACAACCACTCTGACGCTGGGATCTCAAGAGTAACCCACACAAAAAGAGTATCCAATCATGGATACTCTTTTTCACTGTCAAATTTCGCTATAATTCTACGAAATTCACTCCAATGTTATCCACAGGGTGTGAATAGTATTCTGGATAAGTGTCATATATGGTAGTAGAAAATATGTTCGCCACCATATAGATTTGCCATTTGTGTATATGTGGATAATTTCCGTGGATAACCTGTTTATATTCAGGGGAAACCTGTGAATATCAGAAAATTTACAAGGTTTGTGCATAAGTCTGTGGACAATTGTGGGTAACTATTTTCGTTAGTCTATATTTTCCACATGTGTATAAATGTAAACAGGGTTCTCCCCAACATTTCTTATTGTTTTTCATTGTTTGATCCCATCAAAAATTGTCTAATGGTAACGATAATCGAGAATTCTTTTAAGCGCTCTGTTTCTTCACGTTCTGAATCTTGAATTTCTTGCGGTAGTACCAATTGAACACGTAAATCACTGGGGTCAAAACGACGGTGGGCAGCAACCACAACCAGATGCTGGTGCTGGATATATTCAACAGACGTGGAGCACCAAAGACGGTAAAGGCGGTAAGAGTCGCAATCGAACAGCCAATTAAATTTCCGTAGTGCTCAAAATACCAGTGCATTTTATTTTGGGGTGGGGTCAGCCAGTAATACAATTGTCCCCCGCCAAGAATGATCCCTAAGATGGGGAAGTATTGAAGCAATGGAAAGTCGTACATCCATCCGACCACTATAGTGATGGCTGACATTAGGATAAGCAAACATGAAATTCCCAGGTCGTAAACGTTGCGGTGTTTTTCTGTCCGTCGTTTAAAACGCAGTACGCGGATGCCCATCCATGCCGTTGCCCCACTTAGTGTAGCGATGAAAAGCAGAAAAAAGGAAAAAGCTCGAGCTTCTGGTACCGTATAATCGAAAAATATGCGATAAATTCCCATATAGAGAGCTGTTGCTGCTACGGTGTACATGGCAGTGACGTAAACCCAGCCGACTTTTCTGTGGATGTTTCCGCCTTTTTTTGTTACAAGGGGAATCCAAAAGACGGCGAGAGCGCTGAATCCGGCGATGATATGGATGGTAAGCATGATTGAAAATAATAACATAGCGATCGCTCCTTTCAAGACCTCCTCCTATATATACGCTTTCCTGAAGCTCCTCCCCTCCTTTTTTACTAGATGTTTACAAAAAAAGACCGGCTGTCGCCGGTCTTTTTAGTCAAGTTGATCTTGCTGCCATGTTTTCTTAATGATTTTAGTTAAAGCAAGAATGGCAATCAAGTTCGGCAGCACCATAAGCGCATTGAACGTGTCGGCCATTTGCCACACAAAATCCACTTGGACAAGCGAACCTGCCACAATGAAAATCAACACTATGCCACGGTATAAAGGAACTCCTTTTTCACCGAACAAAAACTTCACGTTCACTTCCCCGAAATAAGCCCATCCGAGAATCGTTGTGAAGGCAAAGAATAAGAGGCAGATGGCGATGAATGGAATGCCGAATTCTCCGAGTCCGCGTGCAAACCCTTCTTGTGTAATCGCACTTCCCTGAAGATCTGTTTGATGGGCATCTGTAGTCAAAATAACCATGGCGGTCAGAGTACAGATGATGACGGTATCGATGAAAACGCCGACCATCGCGACGAGTCCCTGATGGGAAGGGCGCTTGACGTTTGCGATCGCATGGGCATGTGGAGTCGATCCCATGCCGGCTTCATTTGAAAAGAGCCCGCGTGCAATTCCGTAGCGAATCGCTTCTTTGATTGTGGCACCGAGGACACCACCGCCAGCTGCCTCAGGACTGATAGCGGCTTGGACGATGAGCTGCAGTGTCGGAAGAACCTGGTCCCAGAAGTTCACCATAATGATGAGGCTTCCAATGATATAGAGCAAGGCCATGACAGGGACGACATTTCCTGCAAAGGACGAAATCCGAGTAATGCCTCCAAATAGAATGAGGCCTATGAAAAAGGCGACGGCAACTCCTAAGCCGAGGTTAAGCGTTGTGGAACTTGATCCCATCGCTTCGTTCATCGCGGTCGTAATCGCATTGGACTGGACCATATTTCCGACAAATCCAAGAGCGATGATGATGGCAATGGCAAAGAATCCGGCGAGCCACTTGCTGCCAAGCCCGTCCCGGATGTAATACGCAGGACCGCCGTGGACCTGGTCTCCTTTTTTCACTTTATAAAGCTGAGCGAGAACGGCTTCTGCGAAAATCGTTGCCATCCCGAAGAAGGAGCTGATCCACATCCAGAAAATCGCCCCGGGACCGCCAGCTGCGATGGCGGTGGCGACACCAGCGAGGTTTCCTGTCCCGACTTGGGCGGATATTGAGGTCGCAAGCGCCTTGAAGGAGTGGATGCCTTCTGTTTTTTCTTTTTTGAAAAGGGGTGCGAACGTCTGCTTGAATCCTTGTCCAAGGGAGCGGACCTGAATGAAGCGCAGTTGAAATGTCAGCCATACGCCGGTCCCAAGCAGGAAAATCAGCATGACTGGTCCCCATAAAAAGCTATTAATCTCTATGAATACGTTGGTTAGTTGTTCCATGGGTAAGATCCTTTCTTTCTTTAACATACGACCATGAAAAAGAGTATCTCACTTGCAAGCGTTTTAGTACAAGAGGAAAAGTTATTAAGGAATTCGACAGCATAAATTTAGTATTCGACAAAACTATTTAAGAATTCGACAGCATTATTTTAGTATTCGACAAAACTACTTGAGAATTCGACAACGATATTTAAGTATCCGCCACCACCGCTATTGCTTTCCAAACGCTGAAGAATTTACGTACAATAGAAAAAAAGGAGGGGTACTTATGATTGACTTAAGAAGTGATACCGTAACCAAACCGACGATGGCGATGCGTCAGGCAGCGTTTGAAGCAGATGTCGGGGATGATGTGTATGAAGAAGATCCTACTGTGAAAAAGCTTGAAGACAAGGCGTCGGAAATGCTCGGGAAAGAGGCGGCTTTGTTTGTGACCAGTGGCACGCAGGGAAACCAGATTGCCGTTTTGACCCACTGCAGCCCTGGGGATGAAGTGCTTCTGGAAGCGAACGCCCACCTTTTTCTATATGAAGGTGCGTCGATGTCGGCACTTGCTGGGGTGCAGCCACGGACGATTCAAGGGACACGTGGGGTGATGGACCCTGAAGATGTGAAGGCCACGATTCGGCCGGACGACATTCATTTTCCGGAAACGAGCTTGATCTGCCTTGAGAACACGCATAACAAAGCGGGGGGCGTTGTCGTGCCGCTTGAAAATATGCAGGCGATTTATGAAGTGGCGAGAGAAGAAGGGATACCCGTCCATCTCGATGGTGCACGCTTGTTCAATGCATCTGTCGCCTCTGGAATCTCATTGCACCGGTACGCTGATCAAACCGATACGGTGCAGGTGTGTTTGTCGAAAGGATTGGGAGCACCGGTCGGATCGATCATTGCCGGTTCCTATGATTTTATTAAGAAAGCGCGAAAATGGAGAAAGCGTCTCGGCGGCGGATTGCGCCAAGTTGGGATGGTTGCTGCACCTGCGTATGTGGCCTTGACCGAGATGGTGGACCGGCTAGCGGAGGACCACGCGCATGCAAGGCAGCTGGCGAACGGTCTTCAGCATGTAGAAGGGCTGAAGATTGAAAAAGTGGAAACGAATATCGTACTCGTTCATGTGGATGGACTGGGAGAGACGGCCGAATCCTTTTTACATAAGCTCGAAGGAGACGGCATTCTTGCGGTGCCCTTCGGCCCGACTACAGTCAGGTTTGTCACAAATTATGACGTGAGTGAAAGAGACATAGACCAGGTCATTGATGTGATCATTTCCCGTTATCAGTATTAGGATTATCTTTTCATGAATAGGGTATAGATAGGCAATAACCCATGGAGGTGGCGTTCATAGCGGACATCCGAGCAAATCAAGTCAGACGAGGTCCGTCGATCAATGACGAAAAATTTGCTGACATGTTGTTCAAGGATTCTTTTGTTGATGGCATTCCGCTGGATGAGCTTGGCAAGGATTTGAGAAGGATGAAACGATATAGAAAAGAATTGGATAAGCGAAAATAGTCAAACCCCCATGGATGAATCCATGGGGGTCATTTATTATACAAGTTCAGGTAGTCGTTGTGGATCCTGGGACTGTGCTTCAAGACCAGCTTTGTTCAGGAAGTTCCACGGTTGGTTGAAGTGGGGCTGGAAAAAGAAATCCGTGTACGCTAGTTCGTCGATCGTCATGCCTGTTTGAATGCACACGCTCATCGTGTTGATGGATTGTGTCACGTCCGCTTTGGAAATGACTTGTGCACCAAGGATGCGGCGGGAATCCGGGTTGATCGTTACTTTCAGCATCACTTTTTCTGCTGTCGGCATAAACGCTGGGCGATGAGTGTCTTCGATTGTGATGTTTTTCACATAAATGCCTAAAAGTTGAGCAGATGTTTCCGAAAGTCCAGTGGAAGCCATGTTTAGATCGAAAATGTGAAGTCCGGATGTGCCTTGTGTTCCGACGTGTTTCATCGTCGGTTCGATTAAATTGCGGGCGGCTAATGTCCCCATACGGACGGCATTCGTTGCAAGTGGAATATACATGTGTCCGCCTGTCGGATTGTAAGGAACGGCACAACAGTCACCCGCAGCGAAAATTTCAGAGTCGCTCGTTTGCATATATTCATTGACTTTAATCGCGCCGTTATCAAGCATATCTACTTTTCCTTTTAATAGATCCGTGTTTGGACGGAAGCCGACGCAAAGGATGACAAGGTCCGTTTCGTACGTTCCATTGTTTGTTGTGACGGTAGAAACAGATCCGTTGGTTCCTTCAAAACGCTGGACTGTTTCGTTCATAGCTAGCTCAATGCCGCGTGCTTTGAAATCATTTTCAACCATAGTGGTGAACTCTTCATCTAAATATTTGTTCAAGATTCGACCTGCACCATCGATGAGTGTCACGTCTTTGCCTGCTTTTTCAAAAGCTTCAACAAGCTCGACCCCGATATAGCCGGCGCCGACGACCGTCACCTTTTGCGCGTCTTTCGCACGCTCGATGATGGTGTTTGCCTGGTGGTAGTTTTTCGCAAGTAAGATGTTATCAAGCCCGATGCCTTCGATGGGAGGGGTGACTGGCCAGGAACCTGTCGTCATGATGAGCTTATCGTACGTGTCGTGAATTTTTTCACCTGTGACAAGGTTTGTAGCTTCAATCGTTCTTCTGACTGTATCAATGTGTTCCACGTCATGCTGCATCTTCATCGTCACACCAAGGTTTTGCAGCTCTTCAGGGGAAGAATAAAACAGCCCCTGCGGATCATTGACGACTCCACCGACGTATAACGCTAAACCACAAGATAAAAAGGATACATTGTCATTTCGCTCATAAACCGTAATGTCTGCCTCAGGGTAAAGTTTCGCCATATTTGTAACCGCAGCCGTACCTGCGTGAGTGCTTCCAATAACAGCAATTTTCATGGTAAATCCTCCTTGAAAGTACATGTGAAATATTTCACATGTTCAATATGTTTTTATTATAAAACGGTTCATTTAGAAAAACAACCATTTTGTTCAGTATTTCACAAAATAATTTTCCTTTTTTTGTTGTACCAGGTCATACATATTTTGGAATTATTATATACGCAGCGTAAAAGGCCTGTGAGGTTTGTATTAATTTTGCGGTTTGCTGAAGGAAATTATGACCGGGCATGGAAGAGGTAGGCGAAGGTCTAATTTCTATCAAGGGAGTGTTTGATTTGAAAAGGATGGTTGTTTTCGTTTTTAGTCTTGTCTTTATTTTATCTTCCCATGGTGTTCAGGCTGCTGGAACGATAACCGTAGGGGATGCTTTGTACACCCCGAATGGAACAGATGTAGCGGTAGAAGGGTATATTGTAGGGGTTCCTGTAGGCATTGATACGGTTGAGCAGAGCAATTTCACGAGTGATTATGCTCTAGCAGTAGCGGATGATGCTTCCGAAACTCAGGTGGACGACATGATTTTTGTGAAGTTGGATTCAGAATATCGTAGTGAATACGGCCTGCAAAACAACCCAGGGCTGATGGGGACGAAAATTAGAATCGATGGTACGAGGGATGATTATTTCGCTCACCAGGGAATTGAATATGTGACATCGTTATCCAAAGTTTCTAAGGATGATGGCGGAAGCGGTGATGACGATGGAAGTACATACACAGGCAGCTACTATCAAGATGCGGAAGGTTTGTCCGGTTATGCATTGAAACAATCGCTGCATGAGATCATTGATGACCATACCGAGCTTTCTTATTCCAACGTCTGGGATGCGCTGCGTCATACAGATGAAGATCCATCAAACTCGAACAATGTATTGCTTTTATACTCCGGAAAGTCCTACAGCAAGTATGACAACGGTGGTTATGTCGATGACTGGAACCGTGAGCACGTCTGGGCGAAGTCACATGGGGATTTCGGAACGTCGATGGGTGCAGGTACAGATATCCACCATCTTCGTCCTACAGATGTAACAGTCAATTCGGCTCGCGGGAATCTGGATTTTGATGAAGGGGGATCTGCTTTTTACGAAGCGCCGGGTACTTATTATGACGGAGATTCCTGGGAACCTCGCGACGCGGTAAAAGGGGACGTCGCCCGAATGATTTTCTATATGGCCGTCCGTTATGAAGGGGATCAGGGAGAATTGGATTTAGAAATTGCCGATTATGTAGGGACGAGCGGTCCATACTTAGGAAGGCTTTCCGTGCTGAAGGAATGGCATGCGCAGGACCCCGTTGACGACTTTGAACGCAACCGAAATGAAGTCATTTTTAATGATTACCAGGGAAATCGAAATCCATTCATCGATCATCCAGAATACGTTGAACAGATATGGTAAAAGTAGTAAGACAGCAACCGGGCCTCTATCAAGGTCCGGTTTTTTATAGGTTCGATTTACCAATATATGTATGACCTGGTACAACAATATTTGGGTGTGTTGATTCATCCATGCAGGAGTTTGGTTTTGGGGTGTAGTAGTTTATAGGGTATGAGATTTTCAAGGAGGGGATTAGATGGCGAAGGATGTTCGGTTTAAGGTAGATAGGCATCGATTCAACTATAGAGCGGCAGGTATATTGATAGAAAACGATCATGTACTTTTACATAAACAGGTGAATGATTCTTATTGGGCACTGCCGGGCGGGGGCGTTGAGCTTGGGGAAGCGTCTCAAGATACAATTGTAAGAGAGATGGAAGAAGAGCTTGGATATGCTGTTGAGGTGGAACGGACCGTATGGATGGCGGAGACGTTTTTTGAACACCGTGGGGATGCCATGCATGAGGTGGCTTTCTACTATTTACTAAACACTGAAAAACCGAGGTTCAGAGAAGGACCTTTTCATGGACTGGAAGGAGAGCGGCTGATCTATCAATGGATGCCAATGAATGATTTAGATAAAGTCGAAGTACGACCGCCTTTTCTAGGAAAAGCGTTAACAAATGTTCCATGTGAAACATCGCATCTCGTCGTGAAGGGATAAGAGAGTTCTAGGCGCTTACAGATGCTCGTACAATGGTACGAGTCCTATTTATTCGGAGGTGGGGAAGTGAAGAGGAAATTCGTCACTTGGACGCTCGTGTTGTATGCCATTTATGGTCTTTTGCTGGGCCTTTATTTCTTCCAATGGACAGATGTCGGTGTTCCACCAGCCTATGAAGGAACAGCCGCAGACCCGACGACATTCATGACGGAAAAAGAGCTCGAGCTGAGTCAGGAGTATTCGAGGTATAAGAACTTCTTATCTTTTCTTGGGGAGCCGCTTGAATGGATCATTTACCTTGGTGTGATGATCTTTGGTGCCTCGGTTGTTTTTAAAAATTTCGGCAAGCAGATTTCCCGTTTCCGCATCATTCAAATTCCAATCTTCGTTTTACTGCTGCAAACGTTGACGACGATTCTTTTATTTCCGTTGGATTATGCGAGACGATGGCTGTCTGTAGAATATGGCATTTCCACACAAAGCTTTTCCAGCTGGATGCGTGATGAGCTGGTCGGATTTTGGATCGGGTTCATCATCATGGCGCTTCTCATCACCGTCCTATACTTCCTTATGAAAAAGTTCGAAAAACGCTGGTGGCTGATTGCCTGGGTGCTCATGATCCCATTTTTATTTTTCATGATGTACTTACAGCCGGTCGTCATCGATCCGCTTTACAACGACTTCACTGAGCTTCAAGACAAGCAGCTGGAAGAAAAAATTCTCGCGCTTGCGGATGAAGCAGACGTTCCTGCTGAGCGGGTGTATGAAGTGAATATGTCCGAAAAGACGAACAGCATGAATGCCTATGTGAACGGCATAGGTTCGAATTTGCGCATCGTGTTGTGGGATACGACACTGAACCGCCTTCAGGAAAATGAAGTGCTGTTTATCATGGCGCATGAAATCGGTCATTACGTCATGAATCACTTGTATTGGAATTTAGCTGGTGTTATTGTCGCGACGTTCTTTGGACTTTTCTTCACCTATCATTTATTGCGGTATGCAACGCTTAGATGGGGAGAACGGCTTGGCTTCACAAAAGTATCGGATATCGCCAGTCTGCCGATGTTTTTCCTCATCCTGACGATGCTTTCGTTTTTATCAAGTCCAGTGGAGCTTGCCATTTCAAGGAATGCCGAAACAGATGCCGACCAGTACGCGATTGAAATGACCCAGGATCCGGATGGGGCGATTGGATCGTTCCAGGAGCTTACGGTGAACGGGTTGAGCGACGTCCACCCGCCTGCGCTCGTCAAATATTTACGCTACGGACATCCGACAATGATGGAACGCATCCATATGCTAGAGTCTTATCAGGGCATTGATATGAAAGAAGAATAACAGACTTACAATATTTACCGCACCAGGTCATCCATATTCTGGATGACCTGGTGCGGTATTTTTTAGGTTGTATCTAGTATGTGTGGGGGTCTTCTGATAGACTTTTAATAAATGAGTATGTAAACGTTATCATGTTAAATAGGAAGAAAGAGGAGGGTATGGGATGCTTTCCATGCTTGAGGATTACCGGAATCAAGTACTTGAGACGTTGTTTGGAAATGTGGAACATTGTATTGTTGTTGTCGATCGGGAGGGCTGTATTTCTTACATGAATGAAAGTTATTGTCGCTTCATTGATGTGGATCAAACGATGGTGAAAGGAAAACATGTGACAGACGTTATTGAAAATACACGCATGCATATCGTTGCGGACACGGGAGAAGAGGAAATGGCCGATCTCCAGCAAATCCGAGGCGATTATATGATTGCCCATCGTATCCCACTCTGGGAAAACGGTGAGGTGATTGGTGCGCTGGGAATGGTTCTTTTCCGTGACACGGATGAATGGAAAATTATGAACACCCATATCAAGGACCTGCTTCTTGAGCTTGAAACCTACCGTAATCAAATGCAGCAGCAAAACGGGGCAAAGTACTCCCTGCATGACATCATTACGAGCTCCCCGGACGTTCTTCAGTTAAAGGAAAAAATACGCAAAACGGCGCATAGCGATGTTTCTGTTCTTTTGCGCGGCGAGAGCGGCACAGGGAAAGAGCTGTTTGCCCACAGCATTCATCACCTCAGTGAGCGGAGCACAAAGCCTTTTGTGAAGGTGAACTGTGCAGCCATCCCTGAGGATCTCATCGAAGCCGAGCTGTTTGGCTATCAGGATGGGGCGTTTACGGGTGCGAAAAAAGGTGGAAAGCCTGGGAAATTCCAGCTCGCCCATGGCGGTACGCTTTTTCTTGATGAAATCGGAGACATGCCTCTAAGAGCGCAGGTGAAAATCTTGCGCGCTCTCCAGGAAGGGGAAATCGAAGCGGTCGGAGCGGTTCACCCGCAAGAAGTGGATGTACGAATTATCGCCGCGACCAACCAGTCGTTGGAGGAAATGATTCAGGACCAACGTTTCCGTGAGGACCTCTTTTACCGAATCAATGTCGTCCAGATTGATATTCCTCCTCTCCGGACAAGACGCGGGGATATCAAAATCCTTTCCAAATATTTATTGCAAAAGGTGTCCGACCGTACGGGTAAACGTGTGGAGGAGTTTTCGAAAGCGGTCGAGGACGTCTTTTACAAATACCACTGGCCGGGCAATGTCCGTGAGCTTGAAAACGTTATTGAGTCAGCGGTGCATATGACCGACGGGGAAACGGTTCAATATGAGGACCTTCCTGCACATCTTCAAAAGGAATCCGCCCCTGTTCCGGAGGCGGAAACGCTGAAACAAATCGTCGAGCAGACCGAAAAACAAGCCATCCAAAAAGTGTTGAAAGAGGCGGATGGTGATAAAAGTTTGGCTGCAAAGCGGCTCGGCATCGGAAAATCCTCTCTTTATGACAAAGTAAAAAGATACAACCTCTAACCATTCCGAAATCCAGGAATCTATTCCGGAATTCTGGAATGGTTCTTTTTATACGTCAATGTAAGGGTTTTCATTAACTGCCTACGCCAAATTCCAGAAATCCGTAAAAGAGATTTCACAAAAGATTCAAAATCCTTGATGCAGCAATACCGTGAAGTTGGCATGAAACTTGCATGTAAAAGGATGAAGGGAGTGTGAAGACTCATGAAACAAATTTATTCATCATTTCATGAAGCTGTGAAAGATATAAAGGATCATTCAACAATTATGGTAGGAGGATTCGGGCTTGTCGGAATTCCGGAGAACTTGATTCTCGCCCTCGTCGAATCGAACGTGAAGCATTTGACCGTCATCTCTAATAACTGCGGGGTCGACGATTGGGGTCTTGGACTACTTTTGAAAAATAAACAGATCGATAAAATGATTGGCTCGTACGTTGGGGAAAACAAGGAATTTGAACGCCAGGTACTCGCGGGTGAGCTTGAAGTCGAACTTACGCCTCAAGGAACGTTAGCGGAGAAAATCCGTGCAGGTGGAGCTGGTATCCCGGCCTTTTACACACCAGCAGGAGTCGGTACGCCGATCGCGGAAGGCAAAGAGGTACGCACTTTCAATGGTAAGGAATACCTTTTACAAGAAGGGTTGACCGCAGACTTCAGTCTTGTCCGAGCATTTAGAGGCGACCGTCACGGAAATCTCGTCTACAACAAAACAGCCCGCAACTTCAACCCGATGATGGCAGCAGCTGGTGCAGTCACAATAGCGGAAGTTGAAGAACTCGTAGAGCCAGGTGAACTTGAAGCAGACGCGATCCATACGCCGGGTATTTACGTGCAAGGGCTTATTGAAGGGCAGCAGGAGAAGCGCATTGAACGTTACACGGTAAAAGCAGAAGCATAAATAGGAGGTAGATGAACAATGGCAGTACAAAAAGACAAAGCGGCAATCCGCGAAATGATTGCCCGACGAGCTGAACAGGAAATTGAAAGCGGTTACTATGTGAACCTCGGAATCGGTATGCCGACGATGGTGGCGAATTACATCCAGCCGGATAAAGAAGTCGTGCTTCAGTCAGAAAACGGCCTCTTGGGCATCGGCCGCTCGCCTTATGAGCATGAAGTCGATCCGGATTTGATCAACGCCGGAAAAGAAACGGTAACGGCGTCAGTCGGTGCCGCTTACTGCGACAGTGCGGAATCGTTTGCCATGATCCGCGGTGAGCACCTCGATTTAGCGATTTTAGGCGGCATGGAAGTGGCAGAAAACGGCGATCTTGCCAACTGGATGATTCCAGGAAAAATGATCAAAGGCATGGGTGGTGCGATGGACATCGTACACGGCTCGAAAAAGGTCGTCATTATCATGGATCACGTCAACAAACATGGCGATCCGAAGATTTTGAAGGAATGTAAACTGCCGCTGACAGGAAAAGGCGTTGTCGACCGCATCATCACGGACCGTGCGGTTATGGACGTGACGGAAGAAGGTCTGAAGCTAGTCGAAATCGCAGAAGGATGGACTGTGGACGAAATCAAAGCACAGACAGAAGCAGAACTGATCATCAGTGACGAACTTTTAAAAATGCCATCCAGCAAATAAGGAGGAACATCCATGGTTGAAAATAAAGTGGTATTCATTACAGGTGCAGCGAGTGGGATCGGCTACGAAATCGGAACCGAATTCGCCCGTAACGGCGCAAAAGTAGCGCTCAGTGATATCAACGAAGAAAAAGTGAAAGAAGCGGCGGATCGTCTGAATCAAGAAGGTCTGCAGGCGATTGGACTCGTCTGTGATGTCACGAAAGAAGAACAGATTCAGAGCGCGATCGACGAAACGGTAGAAAAATTCGGCCGTCTCGATGTGCTCGTCAACAATGCTGGTTTGCAGCACGTCGCATCGATCGAAGATTTCCCGACAGAGAAATTCGAACTGATTACGAAAATCATGCTGGTCGCCCCGTTCATGGCGACGAAACATGCTTTCCCGATCATGAAAAAACAAGGTTTCGGCCGCATCATCAACATGGCGTCTATCAACGGCCTGATTGGGTTCGCCGGTAAATCTGCCTATAACAGCGCGAAACATGGAGTTATCGGGCTTACGAAAGTGACGGCTCTTGAAGGTGCGGAAGACGGAATCACCGTCAATGCGGTCTGCCCAGGTTACGTCGACACGCCACTCGTAAGGAATCAGCTTGAGGATCTGGCTGAAAACCGTGGCGTTTCTTTAGAAAAAGCGCTGGAAGAAGTCATCTACCCACTTGTTCCACAAAAACGTCTTTTGTCCGTTCAGGAAATTGCAGATTATACGCTGTTCCTTGCAAGCAACAAGGCCAAAGGGGTCACAGGTCAAGCGGTCGTCATTGATGGCGGTTATACGACTCAATAAACGAAAGGGGATTTTTAAATGAAGCCAGTCTATATCGTAGAAGGGGCACGCACTCCGTTCGGCACGTTCGGCGGCGCCTTGAAAGACGTCGATCCGACCGATTTAGGTGTGACGGCAAGTAAAGAAGCATTGAAACGAAGCAGCATTTCTGCAGAACATATCGATCTCACCATCATGGGAAATGTCATCCATTCTTCCCAAAACGCGCCTTACCTAGCACGCCACATTTCATTGAAAACAGGGGTCCCGCACACAAGTCCGGCTCTTGCGGTCAACCGTTTGTGTGGATCAGGGATGCAATCCGTCATATCGGCTGCCCAGTCCATCCAGCTTGGCGAGGGGGAAACAGCGTTGGCCGGTGGTGTGGAAAGCATGAGTCTTGCACCTCACGCGATGCGTGGGAGCCGTTTTGGCACAAAACTCGGTACACCGAAAGTCGATGACATGCTCTGGGCTGCTCTGACGGATGAGTATATCGGAGCTGGCATGGGTGTCACTGGTGAAAATCTTGCGGAGAAATATGAAATCACAAGAGAACAGCAGGATGAGTATGCTACACGCAGCCACAAGCTTGCAGCGGAAGCCCGTTCATCTGGAAAATTCGCCGATGAAATTGTCCCTGTCGAAATTAAGACACGCAAAGGCACAAAAGTGGTCGACCAGGATGAGCACATCCGCGAAGGTACCAACCCTGAATCTTTGTCCAAGCTGAAGCCTGCCTTCAAAAAGGACGGCACGGTGACAGGCGGGAATGCAAGTGGAATCAATGACGGTGCAGGTGCTGTCGTTTTAGCAAGCGAAAATTATGTGAGCGATCACAATGTACAGCCGATCGCCAAAATCCTTTCTTGGTCTGTTGCCGGCGTTGAGCCTGAGTATATGGGCATCGGTCCTGCCCCAGCGATTCGTCAGGCATTGGAAAAAGCAGAGCTCTCGCTTGATGATATGGACCTCATCGAAGTGAACGAAGCGTTCGCCTCTCAATATCTTGCCGTTGAAAAAGAACTCGGCCTCGATCGTGACAAAGTGAATGTCAATGGTGGAGCCATCGCTCTCGGTCATCCGATCGGAGTAAGTGGCACACGTGTCCTGTACACGATGGTCAAGGAACTAAAACGCAGAGATGGACGTTACGGTGTCGCATCACTTTGCATCGGCGGCGGTCAAGGCATCGCCATGGTCGTCGAGACTCAATAAACCTAAGGAGGAAAAACCATGTTCGGAATTTTTCTCGGACTTGTCGTATTGATGGCCCTCGCCTACTTGGGCTGGTCCATCATCTGGGTGGCGCCCATCGCAGCTGGTGTCGTCGCCCTCACCGGCGGTCTCGATCTACTCGAAGCTTATAAAGATACATACATGGGCGGATTCGTCGCCTTCGCGAAAGACTGGTTCCCTGTCTTCATGCTCGGAGCCATTTTCGGAAAATTGATGGAAAACACAGGGATGGCCCGTTCTGTTGCGGTCGCCTTCACAAAATTGATTGGCACACAGCGCGCGATATTAGGGGTGCTCGTATCCGCCGCCGTTCTGACGTACGGTGGAGTCAGCCTGTTCGTCGTCGTTTTTGCTGTTTATCCATTGGCCCTATCCCTGTTCCGTGAAGCAAACATCAGCCGAAAGCTGATTCCTGCAACGGTCGCATTAGGTGCCTTTACGTTTACGATGACGGCCCTTCCAGGTTCACCGCAAATCCAGAACCTGATCCCGATGGAATACTTCCAGACGGACGCCATGGCAGCACCTGTAATGGGGGTCATTGCAGCCATCATCATGGGTGGCGGAGGCTACTTTTACCTGAGATGGCGTGAGAAGAAACTCGTCGCTCAAGGAGAGGTCTTCACCGAACCGAAAGAAAAGAAAGAAATCGAACAACCGGATACAACGCCGAACTTTTTCTTGTCCCTTCTGCCATTATTAACGGTTCTTCTTACATTGAATCTATTAAACTGGGACGTTGTCACTGCCTTGATTTCAGGAATTGTACTCATTATGCTTCTGAACGTCACGATGTTCAAAAAGTTCATCCCATCCATGAACAGTGGAGCTGCCGGTTCAGTTATCGCGATCATCAACACGAGTGCCGCGGTCGGATTCGGTACAGTCGTACGTGAAGTGCCCGGCTTCGCCAACCTGACACAATTGCTGATGGGTATCAAAGGAAATCCATTGATCTCAGAAGCAATTGCCGTTAACGTGCTTGCAGGTGCAACCGGTTCCGCATCTGGCGGTATGGGGATTGCGCTTGAAGCGTTAGGATCTAAATACTATGAAATCGCCATGAATACAGGCATCAGCCCGGAAGCTTTCCACCGTGTCGCTTCCCTATCCTCAGGCGGTCTCGATGCACTTCCGCACAACGGAGCGGTTCTGACATTGTTTGCGATTACAGGTATGACGCACAAAGACAGCTATAAAGATATTTTTGTCGTAGCCGTCCTAATTCCAGTAATCTCTGTAGCATTCGTTATTTTGTTGAATACGATCGGCATCCTATAAGAGTTGAATAGCCTTTATTTAACAGACCAGGTCATCCATATATTGGATGACCTTATTGGATGACCTGGTCTGTTTGTTATAAAAAAGCAATCCGGTAAAACCGGATTCCTTTGTGGTACGATCTATTTCTTTCTGTTGAACGTCTTATCTTTAATCGATTTAAACGCTTTTGAAGAATTGTCCACGGTCTTTCCAATGACATCTGAGCCTTTCTCGGAGGCTTTCTTAACGATATTGCCGGAAGAATCCACTGTTTTCCCAATCAGCCCGCCTTCACCCGCAATCGACTTAATGATCTTTCCAGAAGTATCGACCGTATTATGAATGAAGTCATTGGCCTCTTTGGACACACCTTTTACAAACCCATCCTCGTTCTTGTTTGCATCATTTTCCTTAGAGCAGTTGTTCTTTTCGAAATCGCTCATGCTGTCATCTCCTCTTTAGGAATTCAATCACCTTTCATATCTATGTGTAAGAAGGGTGCTTATGATTAATTTCCATATTATGTATGACCCGGTACACCTAATTATGGAAATCCACTTCGTGGTACACTAGAGACAAATGATTTGTTACGGAGGAGTACAGCATGAAGATTACAATTGTTACTGTTGGGAAGTTGAAGGAAAAGTATTTGAAGCAGGGGATTGCGGAATACGTGAAAAGGCTTGGTCCTTATGCGAAAGTAGATGTCGTCGAGGTTCCGGACGAAAAAGCACCGGAAAACTTGAGTGAAGCACAAATGGTCGAAGTGAAGCAAAAAGAGGGGGAACGTATTCTTTCGAAGATCTCTCAGGATACATATGTTATCACACTCGAAATTGAAGGAAAGCAGCTGACGTCAGAGAAGCTTGCGAAGAAAATGGATGAACTTGCGACGTACGGGAAGAGTAAAGTGGCGTTTGTCATCGGAGGTTCGCTTGGGTTGAGTAATGAGGTGCTGGAACGGAGTGATTTTGGCTTGTCGTTTTCGAATATGACGTTCCCTCATCAGTTGATGCGTTTGATGTTGGTGGAGCAGGTGTATCGGGCATTCAAGATTATACGAAATGAGCCTTATCATAAATGAAAATATGTCATGAATTCCATTACATTTAACCCCCATAATCTCATATATTGAGTAAAAAAGGGTGACGGCTCTTGAGAAAAGACATTTGTATCTTTAAACGCTTCCTGCCTCCCACGGCCACCATGGTTCATTTAGCAACCCCCAAGTCCAAGGCAGCCATATTAAGTACCGACCTTGATGGGGACGGTGTACAAGAAATCGCAGGCATCTACTATTGGCGAGGTGAAAACTATCTGATGATCCTGAAGCAAGGACCAAATGGATGGTACGTCGCTGATACTAAAAAAAGGTAAAGGGTATGGGGTCAGGTACTTAGGGGCGGTTCCATTAAAAAACAGAAACGAATACAACATCCTTGTAGGCTGGCAAGTAGGATCGATTTGGTCAGACCTCAGCGTTTATAAATGGGAAAATGGAGGATTCACAGATTTAGTTGAGGGCAATCAATACTTCAGTATGATTGATGTGGAAGACATGGAGGGCGAACAAGGAAGAGATGGACTCTACGAGGTAGCTTTGTGGAAGCATGATACCGGTTTGGCTTACACTGTAGAGGTTTTCCGTTTGGGACATGAAGGGTTTGAGAGGGCGGGAGACGTTTATCCCGCTTATTTTCAAAAGGTAGAACGCTATTATAGCTTACTTTTAAAAGAATATGATTCTTCTACGTATTGGTATTATTTAGCGGATGCACAAATAAGAACAGGTCGTAAACAGGAAGCTTACAAGTCTATTACTCGTGCTTTAGCATTTGAATATCCTTATCCATCAAGAGATAAGTTATTAATTTTAAGAAGGAATCTTTGTGATATTGAACCGTTTTCTAATCAAAAGGGGATTGATTTTTCATCGCTCACTTATGTTTGTTCAGAAACAGAAAGAGACCTAAAATTGGAAGCAGCGATTGAAAAGGAATATAATTTCAAACTATCTGAAGAAAACATCAGGTATTATTATAATAGAATCGACTTGAATAACGATGGGGACAAAGAGGTTTTTGTTTTTTTAGTTGGTCCATTTGTCTGCGGGACAGGTGGATGCAGTGCTGTTATTCTCAAGGAAAATGAAGGGGAGTATCAAGTGTTGTCACGCTTCTCCCTCGTAAGAAACCCCGTTATTGTATCCAAAACAACTACCAATGGGTATCGGGATCTGGTCATGTATGTGGCAGGTGGAGGAATCGAAGACTTTTTCGCTCAGGTGAAGTTCGATGGTAAGACCTATCCGCTGAACCCATCTGTCCAGCGGAAAGTCGCCCCTGGAACGAAGGTAGAAGGGGGGGCAATCGTGGCAGACGACTTGGCGAAGAGCAAAGGTATTCAATTAAATGAAGAGTAAAAATGAAAAAGTGACTGTTCCTCGTTACGGAAACAGGCACTTTTTTATTGGTAATTCACAATGGCTGGGCTTGGGTCGAGTTTCACAACTTCTTTCGGGGTCATCACCGGTTGGTCCTTATCATAGAAAACTTTAAAACCTCCATACTGTGAAGGCGTGTCGCGTACATATTTCTTATACAGCGCCATTTTATCAATGGATGAACCCCAACCATCAAAATTAAGCGCCACTTCAACATGGTCTGTGGGTTGAATGGCTTCTTTATTTGTGAGCACATGTTCCGTGAACTGGTGGACAAGAACAAACTTATCGGGCAGGTTATTTTTCTCTGTCAGCTTGGAAAGGTATTCAACGGCTTTTTGAACCTCTTTTCCATCCACCTGGCCGAGATCTTCTCCTGGTACTTCGCCTTCATCGACTTGAAATTCGGTGTCGATCGCAAGGTGAACGTTCGGATGCTTGAGCCATTTCTCAATGCTTTTCACCTGGTTCATCACCGTATCGGTACCAAGCTGGATATCGAGAAGAACGAGCGCATCGTGTTTCTCCGCGAGGTTTACATACTCCTCGATTTTTTCATCCGGGAGCTTACTCACGTATGTACCCTCAGGTCCCGGAGCGCGTTGGGCCATGGTCGTAATCAGTTCGATAGTTGGAACGGCCGGCCTTTCAGGATCAGCATTCGAGTAGGCCTGGGCCTGCTCTTTGAGCTGTTTCATAAGTTTCTCAGGCTCCATCGTGCCGAGAATGCCCATGTTTTCCGATTGAGGGGTCCCATAATAAGCGACAAGTCTATGATCCTTTAGCGGTCCGCTAGACTTATCTTCCATCCCCTTGCTGAGTGTCTCACCGACAGGAACGGAACGCTTGGGATCACCGCCGAGCGCTAGCTCCTCATCCGGCATATTCTTAAGTTCTTCTTTGGACAAGCGTTCCTTGAGTGGGACGGCGTCTTCAGATGGTTCTAACGCTTGATAAGGAGGCTCCGGGTCCTTTTTTTGTTCTGGTGCAGTTTCTTTTTTAGGGGCTTCTTCTGCCTCTTCTGAAGTCTGCTCCGCACAGGCTCCAAGCAGAACAATTAGTAGGGCTGCAAGCAGCAGTTGTATGAATTTTTTCATGATGTTACACACTTCCTTTTAACAGAAAAGATTGGTTGTTTAGGTACAATATAGAAGAATACTAACATATTGTGCATGATCCAAGGCTCATGTCATGAGAATGAAAAAGAAATATAAAGAAGTGTCTATGTATCATTTAAAGTTTGTACTTAATGATAAGATGATTCAGTACATGATGAGCAGGACAATCACTCTTACAGTAAGATTATTTCCTGTTCACTTAACAACTAGGGAGCAGGATTTTTGTATGCTCTTCACATTCCTATATAATAAAGGAAGAAAACTTCCATCTCACAACTAGAAAGAAGGATCACACGTGTCAAAAGCAGTCACTATTATTCTGCAAATCACCGGCTTATACATCATCTACTTACTCGGAACACTTATACAGAATACATTTAACCTTTTCATCCCAGGCAGCGTCATTGGCCTGGTCATCCTGTTCGCACTCTTATCATTAAAGATAGTCCCTGATCACTGGTTCAAACAGGGCGTGGGGTTCATGATCAAACATCTGCCGTTCTTTTTCATCCCGGCAACAGTCGGAGTCATAAGCTATGCGTATGTTTTTGAAGGGAAAGGGGTGCTTTTGATTCTCATCGGCTTATTGAGTACGGCTTTAGTGATGGGGATCTCAGGTTTCGTTGCTCAGTGGATGGCGAGAAGGAGGGAAGCTGCTCATGAGTAGTCTTCTTCCGGCTTCGTTCATAATCATCCTGACGATTCTTATCTATCAAGGGGCATTGTTCATCTATCGCAGGTTTCGCCGCATCTATACGGCCCCGATTATCTTGGCGACCGTGACCATAATCATTCTTTTACTGCTGTTCGATCTTTCTTATGATACGTATATGCTCGGCGGCAAGTGGATTGATTATTTGCTTGGTCCGGCAGTCGTTGCGCTTGCTTTCCCGCTTTATCAGTACCGTGATCTTTTGAAAAGGATGCTCCTGCCGATTTTGGTAGGGACTTCAGTTGGCGCGTTTATTGGTGTGACCTCTGGACTTTTGCTCAGCAAGTGGGCGGGTTTCAGTGAGTTGATCATCCACTCGATCGTTCCGAAATCAGTGACAACGCCTGTCGCGATGTCAATTGCGGAATCAAGCGGCGGTGTCATGCCGCTCGCAGCTGTTTTTGTCATGATTGCCGGCATTGGTGGAGTGCTAATCCACCCTGTGGTGATGCGCTTTTCCCGCCTCACCCACCCGCTTGGAAAAGGGGTCGGCATGGGGAGTGCCTCACATGCGATCGGGACGGCGACATCGATGGAGCGGGATCCGCTTGAAGGTTCTGTCAGTACGATCGCGATGGTGTTGAGTGCTGTCATCGTCTCGGTCCTGGCTCCGGGACTAACGTTACTACTCATGTAAAAAAGTGTCTGCCTCTATTCTTCTGAGCGCAGACACTTTTTTATTTTTTTGGCCAGATGAAATGGCTGATTGCAATGAGAAGGTCGACACTGAGGACCAGCGTCCAAAGCCTCAGTGCATTGATGAGTGCTTCTGTGCGTGAAGGGTCACCAATGAGAAAGAGCAGGCTTACAAGAAAAATCGCTCCGATTGAATAGGCGAGAACATGCTGCAGCCAGCTTTTAAAGTAGTGCTTAGCGTGGGGGATGCCGGAAAGTTTCTTTGGGCGCGGTCCTTCTTTTGTGAAGTAATATTGGAAACGAACATCCGCCCATTCAATCAGGCTTTTACCGAAGGCGACCGACACACCGATATAGACGGCAGCAATCCCATGGGTGATTGTGGCTGTAGCCCCGTTCCATAGGTGAACACTTGTCGTTACAAGTAAGATCAAATCAATGAGTGGGGTTAAAGCGAGTAACAACAGTCCTGCTCTTTTCTTTTTGAAAATATAACGTGTCACTAGTCCTGCGATGATGACAACCCAAAATCCGATTTCACTTGCGACAATCACCCAGGCGATCAAGTCCAATGGTTTTCCTCCTGCCCTTTTTTAAATCGTAATCTAAGTTTTACTACTCAAGAACTTATTTTCTTTCTATACTCCTTGTTGGTTAACAGGTGAAGCAAAAAGGAGTTAAAGTTCCTTTGCAGTTTTCTAGATTTTAAGACGTTCAAATTGTTGGCCAAGAACACGACCTCTGTCTGATTGCCTTCTTTATCCGTTGTATAGGAAGCATGCGTGAAAACAAATAAAGTCGAGCCTCCTTTCATCCCACCGTGGTCGATCCACTTTCTG
Source organism: Halobacillus trueperi (assembly GCF_003386945.1). Lineage (NCBI taxonomy): Bacteria > Bacillati > Bacillota > Bacilli > Caryophanales > Bacillaceae > Halobacillus > Halobacillus trueperi. Next base: position 123,519 of record NZ_QUAE01000004.1, read on the forward strand.
TTTGCTGAATGTATGTACAAAGCATAACCTAGGATTTCTTCAATACATCGTTGCATCTGATCATCAAATGTCCCTCTTCGATTGATGACCTGCATGAGGGTCAAATAGTCTTGGGCTGATGCTGCGGGTAATCGGTCAGACCATATCTTTTGGAACTCAACACCCAGCTTAACTTCGTCCATGTATCCTCTCTGTTCGTTTGCAGCTAAATGCTCATGAATTTCCAGAGAACAGTCAATATATTCCTCTCTAGACATGCCCTCAAGTCTCTTTAGAAGATCATTTTTATCCGTAACCTTCTCCTTGGTTTCAATATAGGAAGGGATGTACAAGGATGAGACAATTGGGAATATGGGTGTATGGCTCTCCATATGAAGAGACGTTGGTAAAAGATTGATAGCTTCTAAGCCAAGGTAATTCATTAGGAATTCTGTGTTAGCATTGGAGCTGTAGGCAATCATTCCAATCGCGATTTCTTTTAAGGTGTACTGGTCTTTGTCGGAATTGGCACGAACCCATTGTTTGTGAGCACCGCCATCTGTCCCTTCCATATAGAATTTCAAAAGTTCCTCTTTAGGAATCCATGCATTTTCATCAATTTTGTTATCGCTCACTTGTCTTGCAAATGCAATTGCAATGATGATTTTCACAGTACTTGCTAAAGGTAGAACAGTATGTGGATTGATTGAAATGATGGGTTCATCGTTGCGTTTGATTATAAGTGAAACGTCATCTTTTTCTCTTCTTTTCTCGGCATAATTGATGACCATATCAAAATTGTTATAAAATATTTTCCATAATACAATGGCGGTTAAGGCAATCGCTACCCCTATTGGAATGAATTGGTCGGTCAAAGGAAAGTCTCCCCTCTATAGTAGATTGAGTTCATGCATGTAGCCTTTTATATGTTTACGTTTGCATTTAAGATTTGTTTCATTTTTCCATTTGGGAGGAGTACCATTCTGTCGACTGATTTAGAGGTTAAAATAAAAAGACCTGTCCAAGACGGATTTTAAAAAATTCACTCATACCCTAGATATAACACGTAAGTAACCAACAGGCTGAGGAAGCCCGGAAGCCCGGAAGCCCGGAAGCCCGGAAGCCCGGAAGCCCGGAAGCCCGGACCTATCCTTACACTGCTCCCTATGAAAATGGACTTGAAGCCGTATGTGCTGAACACCACGGCCCTTCTTTGAATAGGCTGATAGTGCGATGTTTTTCTTTCCTTGATAGAAAAACACCCTACGGAATCCGTATTCGGAAGGGCTTCCAAATATTTTAATTTTTCGATAATAGTGATACACTGAACATAGATAAAAATAACTGATAATAGGGAGAATGAAAGGGAATGAGCAAAAAATACTCGAAGACAGATGTGATTTTAATTGGTGCAGGGATCATGAGTGCGACATTAGGATCTTTGCTTAAAGAATTGGTGCCGGATTGGAACATTCGCGTGTTTGAAAGGCTTGGTAGTGCAGGGGAAGAAAGTTCGAACGTATGGAACAATGCAGGCACAGGCCATGCAGCCCTTTGTGAGCTGAATTACACGAATGAAAAGCCTGACGGTACGATTGATATGACAAAAGCCATTAAAGTAAATGAACAGTTTCAAGTCTCCAAGCAATTTTGGTCTTATCTCGTGAAAAACAATCGGATCAGTAACCCGAATGACTTTATAATGCCATTACCCCATATGAGTTTCGTTCAGGGAGAGAGAAATGTTGATTTCCTGAGAAAGCGCTTTAATACCATGGTTGCGAACCCGTTGTTCAAGGACATGGAATTTTCTGATGATCCAGATAAACTGGAAGAATGGATTCCGCTAATCATGAAGAACCGAACGATCACAGAACCGATCGCGGCAACGAAGATCGATGCGGGGACGGACGTGAACTTCGGTTCATTGACGCGGAAGATGTTCGATCACTTGGAAAACGAAGACCTTGAAATCAACTACAAGCACAGTGTTGAGGATATCAAGCGTGCAGAAGACGGATCGTGGGAAGTGAAAGTACGGGACCTTCAAAACGATAAGATGGAATACCATAAGTCCAACTTCGTCTTCATCGGCGGAGGAGGGGGAAGTCTGCACTTGCTTCAAAAAACGGGAATTCCTGAATCGAAGCAGATCGGTGGATTCCCAGTCAGCGGTCTGTTCATGGTGTGTAACAACCCGGAAGTAATCGCCGAACACCGCGCGAAAGTGTATGGCAAAGCGAAAGTCGGTGCACCACCGATGTCTGTGCCACACCTGGATACACGTTTCATTGACGGCAAAGAAAGCTTGCTTTTCGGACCATTTGCAGGGTTCTCGCCAAAGTTTTTGAAAACCGGATCGCTGCTTGATTTGATCACCTCCGTCCAAAGAGATAACTTGGCTACAATGGTAGCTGCAGGTGTGAAGAACGCTTCCTTGACGAAATACCTGATCGAGCAGGTCATTCAATCGAAGGAAAAACGTCTGGAAGAACTGCGTGAATTCATCCCTGCGGCCAAAGCAGAGGACTGGGATCTCGTCACTGCAGGTCAACGCGTGCAGGTCATTAAGGATACCGAGGGTGGGGGCAAAGGAACGCTTCAATTCGGAACTGAAGTCGTCAGTTCCGCCGATGGCTCCATCGCTGCCTTGCTTGGTGCTTCACCAGGCGCATCGACAGCGGTTTCTGTCATGCTTGAACTGATGGGAAGATGCTTCCCAGAGCAGTTGAAGGAATGGGAACCGAAAATCAAAGAGATGATTCCTTCTTACGGGAAAAAATTAGTTGAAAATCCAGAGTTGATCCGCGAAATTCATGCGACGACAGAAGAGACGCTTGGGCTGACGGAGGAGCAGGAAGAGAGTCCTGTGAATATTTAAATGCAGCGAAAAGTGCCTTTCCCCACACAGGTGGAAGGGCACTTTTTTTATTGTCTTATAGATTAATGTTTCGTAACTCGTGTTCAATGTCCTCTAATGTTGCTTAAACGCCCCCTATCGAGAAGTTATCGTCCATTTCTTACTCCGACCAAAGTTGTATATATTTTTCATTCTTTCCGCTAATGGGTTTTCCCTCGGAATCTATTACTATTGGTTAAAAAGAGGGCATTCAATCATGGCTGGTTTCAATGGGAAAATTGCTCTCGGTAAGCGGGAGGAGAAGAAGAATGAAGTTTCCAAGCTTTGAGGCATCACAAATAAGGATAGCAAGACCTACCGATCAATTAGAAAAAGTCACTGAATTTTATGAGGCAGGACTTGGTTTAGAGAGAATGACAGACTTTGCAGGACACAGAGGATATGAGGGTGTGGTTTATGGATTACCTGGTCTATCCTACCAACTCGAGTTCACCAGGCATGAATCTGGCAGTCCTTGCCCTGCACCTTCTAAGGATAATTTGCTGGTTTTTTATATAGAAAATCGGGGTGAGGTGCTGGATGTAACTGAAAGACTCCATGATATGGGATACAAGAAAGTGGAATCTGAAAATCCATATTGGAAGGAAAAAGGGATAACCATTGAAGATCCAGATGGTTGGAGAGTCGTTTTGATGAATACGAAAGGGATTTGAAATGAAAAGGTTAGTCAGATCAAAAGAAAGAGAAAAGCATAGAAACACTATGCTTTTCTCTTTCTTTTATTCTTCCGAGGTTCACCCATTAAAGCTGTTGCGGGAGCTGAAACGCTGTTCGGAAGAATCTTTTAAATGGGAGGGAATGCTTGTTTTAGATTGGCATGGTTTGAAATAATGAAAAGCTGTAAGGAGGGATGTGCATGTTGTTCTTTATTATTCTTGCCTGCATGTTATTAGGTTGGTTAATTATGATGACTGGTCCTTTGATAGGAGGAATCATCACTTTTGGTATTGTTGTTGGTTGCTTATTTAGGGGGGTGTTTCTCATCAGTGAAATACATAAACAAATAGTCAAAGATGAAAGAGAGGGAGACTCAGACAGCGACATGGACGAGGGTCCGTTTTGAGTTTGATCGCTGCATGGCCTTTGATAAGTAGTAGTGAATATAGGGACGTAAAAGCATGGATGTAAAAATTTTGCCTTCATGCTTTTATGGGCGATTTTACTCTTTTTAAAACAATGGTTGCAAAACGACACCAGTGTCGATATAATACAACTAACAAAACGACATCGGTGTCGTTTAATTGAGAGGGGCCCAACCTATGGAACGTTTATGGAAAAACAAAGGGTATATGACCTTGATGTCCGCGCAAGCCATCTCGAGCATTGGCGACTGGCTCAGCATTGTCGCGATTATCACGCTTGTCGGGTTGAAATGGGATGCGTCACCGCTTGAAGTGTCTTTCGTCTTTTTATGTTTAGCTGTGCCGATGGCTTTGTTTGGAGCGGTTGCTGGAATGGTGGCTGACCGCTTCAGCCGCAAAACACTTATGATCGTATCTGATGTCGTGAGGGCGGCTTTAATACTGATTTTGACGATCGCGACATCGCTTTGGATGGTTTATGCAACCCTACTTACGATCGGAATCTTCTCCGCAGTCTTCATTCCTGCGAAAAACGGGAAATTGAAGGAAGTGGTGCCGGAGGAGGATATGAAAGGGGCGATGTCGATCACTTCGATGATTGACTCGTCGACGAAAATACTCGGCCCGCTCGTCAGTGGATTGCTTGTTACGGTTTTCGGCGCCCAGCAAGTTTTTATCATCGACTCGGCCACGTTTCTCGTGTCTGCGGTCATCCTCTTGTTTGTTCCAAATGCGCTTCCTCTGGAAACGACCGAAGAAGAAAAAGAGAAAGCGTCGTTCAAGAAAGAGTTCGCGCTCGGCTTTTCTTTTCTTAAATCGAACCGCTTTATGATGACGGGTTTGATTCTTGTCGGGCTCAGCCTGTTGATTCTTCAATCGGCCGATTCTCAGCTGATTGTCTTAATTCGTGAGCTGACGCAGGTGTCCCCCGATTTGTTCGGTTATCTAGTGACGGGGTCTGGTCTCGGCATGTTCTTAGCAGGATTTTTGTTAGCGAAGAAAACGGATTATAAAGCTTATCCGCTCATGCTCCTTGGGGTTTGTGGAATCGGAGCGAGTTTTGGGATTATGGGGATGCTTACCTTTTATGACCTCAATTATTCTATCCTTTGGGGACCGGGACTCGGATTCACCGCGGGTTTCTCTGCAAGTCTGATTTTTGTTCCGTTCCAGGCGACTGTCCAGGTGAACACGCCTGTTCATATGACCGGGCGCGTGTTTGGGGTCATCAATAGTGTCATGACGACTGCGACCATCATTGGGCCTCTTGTCGGAGGATGGATCGCGACGATGATTGGCGTCATTCCGACGTTTACCATTACAGCAAGTCTCCTTGTCTGCGTATCCATCGTAGGATTTGTAACGAAGCGAAAAGTAGAGGGAGGGAAAGCACATGTCTCCACGAGTGAGCAAGGAACACCTGAAGCAACGACGAGCTGACATCATGGAAGCCGCAAGGAACGTATTCATCAAGCATGGATACGAGCACACGACGATGAAGCATGTCATGGAGTCGGCTGGCGTCAGCCGCGGCGGTCTCTATCAATATTTTTCAAATAAAGAAGACCTATTTGAAGCTTTGCTTGAAGAAGGGCTGACGGACGAAGCTGAAACGACAGAGGATTCTCTTGAAAAAGTAGAATCCTACTGGGACCTGCTTATGCAGCTTTTGTTCGGGGAAGATGGCAGTCCGAATACAGAGATGGACCCTCTCGCACCAAGCAAGCTTGAGTTCTTTATCACGGGACGTAACAATGAACGAAGACGTGCGTACGGGGAAAAACGTTATGAAATGGGTCTGCAGATTTACGATGGACTCATCACAAAAGGACAGAAATCCGGTGAGTTCAGTGATCGCTATGAGAGCCAAATTATTGCGCGTTCGATCATCACTTTCATTGACGGGCTGGCACTCGATCATGCCATTTTGCCCGAAGAGAAGGTAAAGTTGAAGGAGCAGTCGGTTCTGTTCGTGGATTATTTGAGAATGGCGTTGATTGAATCCTCCTCTTGAAGAGGGGGATTTTTATTTAAGGAAAACAAGAGAAAAATGTTCAGAATCGGTTGTCAATTTCAATTGAAGTCCTGTATAGTAATCTTTAACAATTCAATCATGTTTCTTATCCAGAAAGGTGGAGGGACTGGCCCGTTGATACCTTAGCAGCAGACTTATAGAAAGTACTGTGCTAATTCCAGAAGCGTTCAGCTTGCAGATAAGAAGGGAATCGTTCGGCGGTTACTTAGCCCCTCTTCTTATTTAGAAGAGGGGCTTTTCTTATTGGAGCGCACAAACTATGAAAGAAAGAAGGGTTATAAATGTCTGTAACAACCGAAAAGAATGTGAAGAGAACACCATTTAAAGGAGACCATGTAGGAAGCTTCCTACGGCCAGAACGATTAAAAGCAGCACGTATCCAACAGGCAGAGGGAGAAATAACGGAAGAGGAATTGCGTCAAGTGGAAGATGAAGAGATTGTAAAATTAGTAGAAAAACAAAAAGAAGCAGGATTGAAAGCTGTCACGGATGGCGATTTCCGCCGCAGCTGGTGGCATTTTGATTTCCTCGAAGGCCTCGATGGGGTAGAAGGTTATGAACCTGAAAAAGGTCTGAAATTCAAAGGAGTGGAAACGAAAGCCCGTGGAATTAAAATTACAGGACAGGTAGGTTTCAGTGATCATGAGATGGTCGAACATTTCCGTTTTTTAAAAAGCATTGCCGGTGATGCTGTTGCCAAATTGACAATCCCGAGTCCGAACATGCTCTTATTCCGTGCGGATCGGTCGGAAGGCATTTATGATGACGATGAAGAACTCGTCAATGATTTAGTGGTGGCTTATCGAGGATTCATAAACAAAATTTATGAGGAAGGCTGCCGCTACCTACAGTTTGATGATACGTCATGGGCGACGTTTTTCTCAGAAGAAGGACGTGCTTCAATGAAAAAGAAAGGCCAAAACCCTGAGGAAGTGGCCGAGCTGTGTGCACGTGCCATCAATGAGTCGATTGCCAACAGACCGGATGATCTGCTTATTACCATGCATATTTGTCGAGGCAATTTCCGTTCGACCTTTATGACGAGTGGAAGCTATGAAGCGGTATCGGAAACAATTTTTGGTGGCTTGGATGTTGATGGTTTGTTCCTTGAGTTTGACGATGAGCGCTCCGGCGGATTTGAGCCCCTTCGTCATATGAACCGCCAAGACTTATCCATCGTTCTTGGTTTAATTACATCAAAGTATGGAGAGTTGGAGGATCCAGAGCGCGTGAAGGCTCGTATTCTTGAAGCTTCAGATTATGTACCTTTGAGCCAGCTGTGTTTGAGTCCTCAATGTGGATTTGCATCAACAGAAGAAGGTAATGAAATCACAGAAGAACAGCAGTGGAAGAAAATCGACCATGTTGTCAGGATTGCAGAAGAAGTGTGGCAGGAGGGCTGATGTAGACTTAATCTCCTTGGAAGGAATGTTTCATTTTTCTTATAGTTGGTTATACAACTATAGGTTCTTTTTAAAAGGAGGAATGAACACATGAAATCACTGCAGGATGCATTGAAACATAAAGTAGGACTTGGCACAGCCCCTTTAGGAAATATGTTCAGGGATGTCCCGGAAGAAGAAGCCCGTGAAACGATACAAACCGCCTGGGATCAGGGCGTCCGCTATTTTGACACTGCACCTTTTTATGGAGCCGGTTTAGCGGAGATGCGTGTCGGTGACGTGTTATCGAAGTATAACCGTGATGACTATGTATTAAGCACAAAAGTCGGTCGTTATATGACGGATGAGACAGAAGAGAACGAAGGGCTTTTTGAACATGGCCGGAACAATAAAGTCATTACCGATTACACGGAAGACGCAACGAAACGGTCGATCGAGCAGAGCCTTGAACGACTGCAAACCGATCGTTTAGACATGGTCTTCGTGCATGACGTTTCTCCTGATTTCCACGGAGATGAATGGGTGGCTAAATTTGAAGAAGCGAGAACCGGAGCTTTCCGTGTATTGTCACGTCTTCGGGAAGAAGGAGTCATCCGTTCGTGGGGCCTTGGCGTTAACACGACAGAACCGATTGAACTTGCGATGGAGCTTGAGGAAACAAGGCCGGATGTCTGTTTATCCGCAACGCAATATACACTCCTCCAGCATGACCGCGCGTTACAGCGCATGATGACGATGGCAGAAGAGAAGGATGTAGACATCGTTGTCGGCAGTCCTTATAACTCTGGTGTCTTGTTTGGTGGAGATCACTACAACTATGAAAAAGCCGGCGCAGATATCATTGGAAGAGTAAATCAATTGAAGGAGATTGGCGACAAGTACGATGTGCCGTTAAAAGCAGCTGCACTCCAATTTTCAACGGCCCATCCAGCCGTAAAGTCGGTCATTCCCGGCTCGACTCGTCCGGATCGTATTAAGGAAGATTTGGAGATGATTCAGCGGAAGATTCCGAAAGCGTTTTGGGATGAACTTGTGGAGAGAGGCTTTGTTTCGCCGCTTGCTCCTCTGCCAATTTAATCAGTAAAAAGGAGGAAGCCGTTAGTGGTTTCCTCTTTTTTGATCTTTTCATGTACCTATTTTTACTCCTCATGACACCTTCTTATATGAGTAACTTCCGTCTAGCTCATGTTGACAATAAAAAAGAAGAGCGACCATTGTCGCTCTTCTTTGGTATAAAGGTCATTAGTTACGAATCAAGTAATCAAACGCACCCAGCGCCGCGTTCGCACCATCACCCATAGAGATGATGATTTGGTTGTGTGGGCTGTCAGTTACGTCACCCGCAGCAAACAATCCTGGCACGTTTGTTGCGCCGTGTTTGTTTGTGATGATTTCACCGATGCGGTTCATTTCAACCGATTCATCCATCCATTCGGTGTTCGGTACAAGTCCAATTTGGACGAATACACCTTCAAGGTCGATGTGCTGTTCTTCACCAGATTCACGATCGATGTATGTGATTCCATTCACATTATCATCGCCGGTGATTTCTTTGGTTTGAGCATTCGTTTTCACTTCAGCATTAGGGAGACTGTTCAAGCGTTCTTGTAAGACTTCATCTGCTTTCAGTGTGTCTGCGAATTCAAGCACAGTTACGTTTTGTACGATACCGGCAAGGTCAATCGCTGCTTCGACACCAGAGTTACCGCCACCGATGACGGCTACGTCTTTGCCTTCAAACAATGGTCCGTCACAGTGTGGGCAGTAAGCAACACCTTTGTTCTTGTACTCGTCTTCACCAGGTACGCCGAGTTGACGCCAGCGTGCACCTGTGGAGATGATGACGGTTTTACTTTTCAGTACTCCGCCGTTTTCGAGTTCAAGTTCGAACATGTTATCATCGTTCTTCTGCAAGCTTTTCGCACGTTGAAGGTTCATGATATCGATCTCATAATCTTTGACGTGTTCTTCGAGGCTTGCGGCGAACTTCGGTCCTTCTGTGCTCTTCACGCTGATGAAGTTTTCAATCGTCATCGTATCAAGGACTTGCCCGCCGAAACGTTCAGCGACGATTCCGGTACGAATGCCTTTACGTGCAGAATAGATGGCTGCACTTGCGCCTGCAGGGCCACCACCGATGACAAGAACTTCGTAAGGCTCACGGTTTGTGAATTCCTCTGGAGATGGACCTTCACTGATTTTCGCTACGATTTCTTCAAGCGTCGTGCGTCCACCACTGAAGAATTCTCCGTTAAGGTGTACAGAAGGAACGGCCATGATGTTTTTCTCTTCCGCTTCTTCCTTAAACGCCGCACCGTCAATCATCGTGTGCGTAATATTCGGGTTCAGCACGCTCATGATATTCAGGGCCTGAACAACATCCGGGCAGTTGTGGCAGCTTAAGCTGACAAACGTTTCAAAATGAAACTCTCCGGAGATGTTTTTAATTTGGTCGATCATCGTATCGTCGATTTTCGGAGCTCTACCACTCACTTGCAGCAAAGCAAGAACCAAGGACGTGAATTCATGACCAAGCGGAACACCGGCAAACGTAACACCTGTTTCTTCTTGCGGGCGGTTCACGCTGAAGCTTGGTGTGCGTTTCATTTCTGTGTTTTGTACTGTGATTTTCGGTGACATGGATGCAAGCTCATCCGTGAGAGCCAGCATGTCACGGGAGACTTTATCGTCTCCCGTGCTGACTTTCAGTTCGATGTCACCTTCTAAAAGCTTTAGATACTCTTCTAATTGTGCTTTTATTTGTGCATCGAGAACCATTTATATTCCACTCCTTAAATTTTGCCGACTAGGTCAAGGCTTGGTGTTAGTGTATCTTCGCCTTCTTCCCATTTTGCTGGGCAAACTTCACCAGGATTGTTGCGTACGTATTGAGCAGCTTTGATTTTTCCGATAAGGCTGCTTGCGTCACGGCCGATTCCGCCAGCATTGATTTCTACTGTTTGGATAACGCCGTCTGGATCGATGATGAATGTACCGCGCTCAGCTAGTCCATCTTCTTCGTTCAGTACGTCGAATTGACGGGAGATCTGCTGAGATGGGTCACCGATCATTGCGTAAGTGATTTTGTTGATTTTTTCAGAAGCATCGTGCCAGCCTTTGTGTACGAAGTGAGTATCTGTAGAAACAGAGTAAACTTCAGCACCTAGTTCTTTCAGTGCATCGTAGTTGTTTTGTAGATCTTCAAGTTCTGTCGGGCAAACGAAAGAGAAGTCTGCTGGGTAGAAGCAAACAACGCTCCACTGTCCTTTGAAGTTTTGTTCTGATACGTCAACGAAATCACCGTTTTTGAATGCTTTCGCCTGGAATGGTTGTACTTCTTTACCGATTAGAGCCATAGTAGAATTCCTCCTGTAAAGTATGTTTGATTAGCTGCTGGAATGTTGCAGCTTTTTATAATAATTCTAATTCAGTAGCTATTATTATATAAAATCGACTTTTTGTCAACAATGACAAAAATCTGTCGAAAATTAATTCTCAGCTGACTGAATGAGAATGATTATACAAAAATTTCTCACGTTTTCTAGTGTAACAAGAAATATGGAAAGGGTTTAGTAATTAGCCTTCCCGATTTTCATTTATTATAGAATCATATTGAGGAAATAAATTCATGTAAAGGTTCAGTTTCTTTTGTTCGGGTTTTGTAAAGGTTGTGAGGGAAGTAAAGGGGAATGGCGGATGGTGTCGAATAGTACATAAGCATTCAAAAAGAGGAGGATGAGAATGACTGATAACAAGAAGAACATAGTGGCTTTTGCGCAGCCTTCCGAACAGACAACCCCTTTTCGTCATGGCCAACCACTGTCGGAGGAAGTCATGGACACGTTCTTGCCTGAGACTTACAATGACTTCGTTTCTTTTATTGTACAAAGAGTCGGGGAAGTGTATCGGCCGCTGTTGATGGAGTTCGTGGAGGATCACGATCCCCCGGAAGACAAACGCCTCGCGCTTGAGTTGAATTTGTTTTGGTGGCGCGTCCTATATGATGTTTCTGAAATTGAGAACGTAAGCTTTGTGGAGGATTTTTGTATGGAATATAAGCAAGATCTCAAGCAAACCCCTTTGATGAAAGCATGGCTTGAAGAATGGGAGAAAGCCGCACCGAAATTCTACTATATTGGCCACAAATTCGGAGCAAACGCCTTCGTTGCTGTGGACATGGAGACAGAAGAAACGGTAGAGGTGGTCATGATTGATAGAAGGGTGAAGGAGCCTGAAAAAGGCAGCATAGCCGTGGGGACACTCATTCCAGTGGGTAATGCTCTCTATTTTCCGGTGACCGGTTTCTATTATTTTGATCCAGAAGTAAGTAAAGAATTGGCCCGTCCGCTCATGTACCATTATGAAAAGCATATGGAAGCATCCCCTGTGCTCGAGGGATTTGTGCATGTTCTCTCCATTGCCCTGCAAATCGAACGTATGATTTTGGATAAGACCACCCCTTCCTCCCTCTCTTAATGTTTCCTCTTTGCTCTAACCGCCCATACCATTGTCATAGAAGACTCTCTTCGTGGTAATATTGAAGGAGTAACCATTCGAGCGGAGGAGCTTACTATGCGCATTTTTAGAATCCTGAACAATAATGCAGTCGTTGTCTATGATGGTCCCCAGGAGAAGATTGTTATGGGGAAAGGCATCGCTTTTCAAAAGAAGCGGAACGATATTGTGCCGAAACATAAAATCGAAAAGATATTCCTCTTACGTGATCAGTCTTCAGAAAAATTCCAACAGCTTTTATCCACTTTACCGGAAAAGCATATAGAAGTTGCAGAACGAATCATTAGTCATGCGGAAGGGTATTTGGAAGCGCCGTTAAACGATCATATTCATATTGCGCTTACTGACCACTTATCTTTTGCATTGGAACGCCTGGAGCAAGGGTTCCCGATTCAAAACAAGTTGACGAATGAAATCAAGTTCCTATACAAGAAGGAATTCGAAGTAGGGATGTGGGCAAAAGAAGAGATCAAACGTGAGCTTGGTGTCGAGGTCCCGATGGATGAGGTCGCTCACATCGCGCTTCACGTTCATACCGCTAAAATGGACACGCCGTCGATGAGCGAATCGTTGCAGACGGCGACCATTTTGCGTGATTTTGTTGAGCAGGTCGAAGCGATTGTTGGGCTTACCATTGAAGAAACGAGCATCAACTACCAACGCTTGATTACCCATCTCCGCTTTGCGTTGAATCGTGTGGAAGAGGGCAGCAACTTCGAACCGATTGATGAAGATATGCTGGAGCTGATTCAAACGAAATATAGGGAAGCTTATGAGACGTCCGAGAGAGTAGCCCGCTACTTGAAGGAAGAATACGGCGTTGATTTTCCAGATTCTGAAATCGCCTACATCGCTTTGCATATCCAGCGTCTGTTAAACGTAAATTAATTTTATAAAGGGATTGACGATAGCGTTTTCATTGGTTAAAATGAAATTGTTCAAAGTTGAATATTGCAGGATTGTTACTGGTAAAGCAGGCAAGACCTAAAATGTGTAGAGTTGGCTAGGTGACTCGTGTATGCGAATGACCTATCCATACTGTGCGCGTTTTAGGTCTTTTTTATTTCCTAAAAAATAACAAGGAGGAAACATCATGAATCATAAAGAAGTAGCTGAACAATTGGTTCCATTGCTCGGCGGCAAGGATAATGTTGTCAGTGCCACTCACTGTGCCACACGTTTACGTCTCGTTATTGATGATGAGAGTCAAATCGATAAAGCAGCTATTGAAGAACTCGATGGCGTTAAAGGAGCATTCTCAAGTTCGGGTCAGTTCCAGATTATTTTCGGAACAGGAACCGTCAACAAAGTTTTCACCCACTTCGGCCCAATGGTCGGAGCTTCAGCAGAAGAGGAAGAAAATGACAAATCCGCTTCTCACAAGGATGCGGCGAAAAGTAAAATGAACCCACTGGCGCGTTTTGCCCGGACGCTATCGAACATTTTCGTGCCAATCATCCCAGCGATCGTTGCTGCAGGTATGCTGATGGGACTTCTCGGCCTGATGAACACGTACAACTGGGTCGATCCAGAAAGCGGAATGTTCGTCATGCTTGATATGTTCTCATCTGCCTCCTTCATCATTCTGCCGATCTTGATTGGTTTTAGTGCCGCGAAGGAATTCGGAGGGAACACATATTTAGGTGCCGTTATCGGTGGAATTATGACCCACCCGAATCTTTTGAACCCATGGGGACTTTCTGATGCACAGCCGGAAACGCTTGATTTCTTAGGCTTTGGTGTCGAAATGCTTGGATATCAGGGAACAGTTATCCCTGTTCTATTGACGGTTTATGTGATGGCGAAAATGGAACAAGCCTTCCGTAAAGTTGTTCCGAATGCGATCGATCTATTGCTCACGCCGTTCTTGACGGTTATTTTCACAGGGTTTGTTGCCTTGCTTGTCGTTGGACCACTTGGCCGTACGCTCGGTAATGGATTGACTTCCGTGCTTGGTGTTGTGTATGACACGGCTGGCCCGATTGCCGGTCTGATTTTCGGTGGATTGTACTCCACGATTGTCCTGACAGGTGTTCATCACAGTTTCCACGCCATTGAAGCGGAACTGTTGAACGTCGGTGGTAACTATTTGCTTCCAATTTGGGCGATGGCAAACGTTGCTCAAGGTGGAGCGACGATTGCGGTCTTCTTCAAGACGAAAAACAAGAAAACGAAAGAAATCGCTCTTCCAGCAGGAATCTCTGCTTTCCTTGGAATTACGGAACCTGCGATTTTCGGTGTCAACTTGAAATACCGTCGTCCGTTCATCGGAGCAGCGATTGGTGGTGCACTAGGTGGCGCGTATGTTGTGTTCACAAAAGTGATGGCGAACGGAATCGGTCTGACCGGTTTACCGATGTTCGCAATTGCCCAGGATCCGATTAACTACGGAATCGGCTGCTTGATCGCGATTGGTGGTTCCATCCTTGCGACGCTTCTACTCGGATGGAATGAAGATACGAAATAATAGTGACGAATCCTTACTAGTCTTTCGACTGGTAGGGATTTGTTTTGTATAGGTTAATGGAAGATAATAAAGATATCTATGATTTTAGAGGAGGATGAACAATGAAAAAAGGTGTCATTTCGCTCGGGGAAGCATTGATTGATTTTATCCCGTTAGATCAAGACAATACGAACTATCAAAAGAGTCCAGGCGGGGCGCCGGCGAACGTTTCTGTCGGTGTGGCAAGACTTGGGGCCAAGTCTACATTTTTAGGAAAAGTCGGCGATGACGTGCTCGGGCGTTTTATGAAAAAAACGCTCACCGATTACGGGGTACAGACCCACAGCATGTTCCTCACACCGGACGTGAGGACGGGTGTTGTTTTTGTAACAAATGCCGAGGACGGGGAACGAAGCTTTGACTTTTACATCCACCCGAGTGCCGATCAGTTCCTTGAAGCAGGAGAGATTGACGTGTCAGATTTTGATACCCATAAAGTGCTTCATTTCGGTTCGATTTCAATGATTGGTGAGACAGTCAAAAAGGCGACGCACCATGCGGTTGCTTTGGCGAAGGAAAAAGGGATGATCGTCTCGTATGACCCGAACTTACGTCTCATGCTTTGGGATTCCGAAGAACAGGCGCGGGAAACGATTCAGTCGATGCTTTCAGAAGCAGACCTTTTGAAAATATCGGAGGAAGAGTTGGAGTTCATCACAGGCGAAGCGGACATTGAGCGTGGGCTTGAGAAACTCGCAGCTTATGATATTCCTTTGACCCTGATTACGATGGGCGGAGAAGGTAACTATGTGTGCACGTCTGAGGGAATCCAGCATGTGCCAGCGATGAAAGTGAAAGCAGTCGATACGACAGGTGCAGGCGATGCGTTTGTTTCCGGCATGTTGTACTCCTTGAATGAGTACGAAGGGGATATTACTGCCATTACGCTTTCGGAAGCGGTGAAGATGGCGAAATTCGCAAGTGTATCCGGGGCTTTGGCTGCATCGACGAAGGGTGCCATGACAGCACTGCCGACTCGAGATGAAGTAGTCAAACACCTTGAAGGGGCAGGCGAGTAATTGATGAGTAAAGATCAGGAATTACGCCAGGCCGCGTTTGAAGAAGTTGGAAAATACAGGGATCTTGTAGAGGCAGATCCTTATCGGCTGCACTATCACATCATGCCACCCATTGGCCTTTTGAATGACCCGAACGGCTGGATTCAGTGGAAAGGGACCTATCATCTGTTTTACCAATGGATGCCGTTCAAAACTGGGCATGGGGCGAAGTTCTGGGGCCATTATTCGTCCGAGGATCTCGTCAACTGGACGCATGAAGATATTGCTCTTACTCCCTCTGAGTGGTTTGAGAAAAATGGCTGCTATTCAGGTTCTGCGATTGAACATAATGGCGAGCTATATGCTTTTTACACAGGGAACGTGAAGGATGAGGAAGGCAATCGCGAGTCGTATCAATGTCTTGCTGTTTCAGATGACGGCATTCATTTTGATAAAAAGGGACCGGTCGTACATCTGCCGGAAGGATACACGCCACACTTCCGTGATCCGAAAGTGTGGGAGCAGGATGGTTCTTACTTTATGGTGGTCGGTGCTCAGACGGAAGACTTGAAGGGAGCAGTCGCACTGCTTCGAAGTGAGAATTTACATGAGTGGACCCATGTCGGCGTCTTAGCTGGCGGGGGAGCAGGCCGGCTAAGTGAGTTCGGTTATATGTTCGAATGCCCGGATCTGTTTGAGCTGGGTGGCGAGGATGTGCTTGTTTTTTCACCCCAGGGGCTGGAGCCTGAAGGGATGAAGTATCAAAACGTCTATCAGGCGGGCTATGTTGTCGGGGCGTTTGACTCTCAGAATGGATCCTATGAGCATGGTGACTTTTATGAGCTGGATCACGGCTTTGACTTTTATGCACCACAGACGACGGAAGATGAGCAAGGCCGCCGTATTTTGTTCGGTTGGATGAGTGTGCCGGACCAGGATGAACCAGACCACCCGACTGTGAAGCATCAGTGGCTGCACAACATGACGTTGCCGCGCGAACTAAAGCTTGTAGACGGAAGAGTCTATCAAACACCAGTAGCGGAGCTTGAAGGTTTACGTGACAGTGATGTGGTGGAACGAGAAGTGGAGCTTGATCACGAGACACTTGAAGTGGACGGGGTCAAAGGTAAAGCAGTAGAGCTGAAGCTGGAGCATATCGATGTTTCTGAAGGTTGGTTCGCGCTTGAGATGGGCGGAGCTGCACGTCTCGTTTATTCCAGTTGGCAGAGAATCTTTACATTGGAACGTGAAAGTTACGTGGACGGTGTCGTTGAGAAGCGTCAGACAGAAGTTGCGGAGTTAAAGGATATGCACATCTTTATCGATACGTCGTCTGTAGAAGTGTTTGTCAACAGTGGCGCACATGTCTTCACCGCCCGCTTCTACCCAGCACCTAACGACGAAAGCATTCGGTTCACCGCATCAGACAAAACAACCTTCAACCTTAAAAAATGGGATTTGAGGAAAGTGTTTTAAATTTCCATTATCTGTATGACCTGGTACACCATATTATGGTATGTAAAATCATAAAAGAAGCCGGAGCTCGCTTAGAATGCGTCTAAGTAAGCTTCGGCTTCTTTTTTGGTGGGGAAGATTTTGTTGTGACCCATTTCGTCCATCCGCTGTTTCAAGTATGGATACATGTATTCAGCATGTGTGTAGAGAGCGATAGCTGAAGGTTTTTTAGAGACGACGAGGGAGCGGAGTTCTTCCATTTCCCCTTCTACATCAGGGGTGTTGATTTTTTCACCGTTCATATCAATAAGGATCGTAAATCCTTCCGTCGCGTGCTCCAAGCTTTCTTTGATGGCGCTGCAGTAAATAGCAACGTTTTCTTTGGTGATAAGTTCGCGTATATTAATAAACTGTCTTTGTATGGCCGGATCGTAATAGACAATAAATTTCGAATGGTAGTACCAGTCTGTCAGCTCTAGCATGATTGAGGGGGCTTCTGTTTCCACGCGAATGAACGCTTCATTTTCCCGGCCGTCGAAAATCATACTCTTGAAGAATTGAAGCTGCGCTTCTTCTTTTGTCAGATGAAAGATGATGGACGAACGATTTCCGCGCCCGCGTCCAGGGATCCAGGTCAGCCACCCCGCCTCTTCCATCTTTTTTATGATGATTCTTAAATTCCTTAGTGTGTAAAAGAGATCATCCGCCAGCTGCTGCATGGTGACGTCCACTTGCTCTTCTTCTCCTACGTTATGAAAATGTGTACGCAAACGAATATAAGTTTCCTCAAGCTTCACGGTCTTCTCATCTCCTCAAAAGCGGAATTTTACCTGCATGACCTTTGCCTCTTTATCTCTCTCTATTCCTGCTATGATTGAATTAGAAGTTAAAAACAGTATAACACTTTACTGTGGGAATACGGACGTGCATAGAGTTCTCCATTTTTATCAACCTGTTTATCAAGTGAACCTGCTTAGCTCTGTTTAAGCTTAAATCATTGAGCTGGCTTTGAAAGAATTTATAACAGGTTTGGAAATGGTGGTTTCAGTATTTTAAGGACATTAATATTAGTACGAACGTAAGGGGTAAAAATATGGTTAAATTCATTTTATTTATACAGAAGGTCGTTGTAAGGTTATTATCGATGAATGGGTGTTTGCAAATCACCGCAATAAAGAATGGACGGCATTTCAGTTTCGAAATCATTCTAACTAAAAAGAAGCGCATTCCTTTAAATTGGAGAGCCATTCCCATCTCGGTGGGATCAGGAGATGACCATAAAAAAAGAAAAGTTATTCATGAGAGTGATTAGGTGGGTGCGTGATTTCCATATAATGTATGACCTGGTACACCAATATATGGGAAAAGACGGTCCTTTTCAAAGGGACCGTCTTTTTGTTTATGGTGCGTGGAGTTTGCCTTTGTCATCGATGTAAACGGTTTGGATGAGGGTTCGTTCGAGTGGGGTACCTTCATAGGTTCCTTCCACGTCGATGGTCATGTTGTAGACGCCTTCACCAAGGCTTGGGATCTTAAAGTCATTCCCATTCTTTTTCGCCTTCAATTTCTTCTCTTTCAACTTCCCGTTTTTATCATAGTACTCAACAGTCATATCGGTTTTTACGTTCAGTTTTTTGTTTCCTTTCACCTTCATTTGATTTCCTTCCACTTCTCCACTAAGCATGGCATCGACTGGGCTTTCGAAAGTCGTGTTCAAGAGATAGCGTTCTTTTTGGTAGGCTTTCGTTTCGAGCGTCCATTTCCCTGCTTCCGGTTTTTCAATGGTAAGGGTGTGGTGGTAGGCCCCTTTGAAAAATTCAGTATCGTCAGCCGTCACCTTAAAGTCGGCATATGTTTTTTTACTCGGTGATGCGAGTGCCAAGGAGGTATCTTTTTTGTCACTGATCCAATCAAAGGTTACGGAATCCACGCCCTTTTCAACCGCTACACTTTCCTTATGTGTCCCGGCGTATTCCCCGCCTGTGATGTAGTGGCCTGCTGGTGTCTCAGCACTTTCCGTCACAGCAGCTGTCTCGAAGCTTGCGGCAGAAGCTGAATAGAACGTTTCTTCATTTAAGTAATTTTTGAACAGGTTGAAAGTAGAGGAACCTTCTTTGATTGTCGTATGGTTCCACCTACCTACACTGATTTCAGCAGCGTAAGGAAGGCGCGAGCTTTGGACGGTTACGGCGCCGTCATTGCTTCCATAGGCACTCAAATAAAGACCGCCCCAGTATAAAGCGCTTCCAAAACTTCCCCATTTCGTTCCTCCCATTGTGTAAATAGGGGTGTTGTACACATTAGCGTGGCTGTCTGTTACCGAGCGGTAATAGTCCATGTAGCCGGTTTGGAGCGAGTATGTGCCATCATTTTTACTTCCTATGATGCCGGCAAGCCATCCCGCCCAGCTGCTGTATGCGAGGTCTGCAAGCTCTGAGCCGCGGTGGGGTGAGGATAAGGTGATCACACGTTCGATATACGGATCTGCTCCGTAATGAACGAGGGCGGACTGGGTATCCACACCGCCTTTACTATGAGCGACGACGACGACTTTTTCACCGAAGTAGTTGTAGACCTCCTGTACTTTTTGAGCTAAAAGAGCTCCGTTATCCCACATGCTTTTTCCAGCATTGAGATCAATGAAAGCTGTTTCGTAGCCGTTTTGATAGGCTGTGGCATACATATTATTATTTTCATACCAAGTGTCAGAGGAGCTGTTCAATCCATGTACAAAAAGGATGGGGTGGGAGTTGGCAGCAATGGAGGAAGGGGTTGTTCCGACATACCATTCGCCGGGGTTACCCGAGGAACCATCCTTGATCGACCCGGCCAAACTGACAGATGGTACGGTGAGAAAAAAGGCAGTAAAAACGACGAACCACTTTTTGAAATTAATCATTCCCTGTCTCCTTATAATAAAGTTTTCGGGATTCGTGAAGGTTGTCCCTGGTGTGTCCCCTTCTATACCATTCTCTATAGGAAATTCATTTCCTCCATTTGGAAAATAGGAACTTTTGTTGAAATATGTTTCTAAGACCTTCCGCATCCAGGGGGGCTCACATAGGATAAATTATGAGTAAATGGGGGAGGAATGAGGATGTCCCACAGAATCACTTCAGGTAATCGTCTTCTTTTCGTTACAGAACCAGGCGGGCAGGTCATCGAGGAAGGACAAACGGTCGATTTGACGGAAGAATATCCGGCGGGCATCGATGTCAGCCCTTTTTATACGATTCGGGTGGCTGGAGGAAACCGAGTGGTCTCAGAAGGAGCCGTCACGTTCAAGTTACTTATGAAAGTCAATCAGGTCAGTTTTTTAACCCTTGATCAGATAACGGTGTATCCGGGAGAAAGGTTCAACCGTACCTATAATGTACCGGGGCTGGGCCTTGGGATAAAAGCGGAAGCAGAAAATGGTTCGGGCGTGGACGCTGTCGATTTAGTTGTGATCGGGTTTAAGTTTTAGGATACAAAATAAGAACTTAAAAAAGGACGCCTCCGCTAAAAGACGTCCTTTTTGCTTTATTCTTTTTCAATTGTATAGGTCCCCCGAGCAGTCTCCAATGTGAAGCGGTCATTCAAGAACTGATACCGTGTCGTATCCTCCAATGGAATTTCATAGTAGGCTGAGGGCAGGGGCTGGGCGCTTTGCGCATCGGTTTCTGTCTGTCCTTGTCCATGTAAGTAGAGCGCGTGCATCGGTGTGTATTCATCGAGCCGGCGCGTGTGAGTTTCATAAGATATGTGGTCAAGGTTCATGGTAATGGTATCTTCATCCCGTAGTTCGTGTTTTTTGATGCGGATGTTTTCGCCGTGCCACTGCTGTAATTGCTGGTTGAATTCTTCAATCGTCAAATCGTTCATGCTGATCCCTCCTGCATTTATCTTTTCCACAAGGCTTGTAAACATGCAGGTGATGCTTCCCATATCATGGTAAAATAAATGGCATAGCTTTTATCCAGTTGTGATATCGATCAATTTGCGGATATATCAATTTAACAGGGAATATATCAGTTAAATGTAGGATTTATCGGCTGAATTCAGGATTTATCAATGAAAGCATGATTTCTTACATATAAATCAGATGAAGGAGGGGACCAACCCATGAGAAAGACGGGACAAGTTTTTATGCTGCTCCTTTTGTTAACTCTTTTAACCGCCTGCGTGGAAGGGGACCTCAAGCTGAAGATCAATAAAGACGGAAGCGGCGAACATACGGTTACAGCAGGCGTCGAAAAAGAGGCACTGAATCGCTTCGGAGACCGGGCTGAAAATATGATGAACTCTGTTTCTGGAGAGCTTGAGTCAAAAGGTTACGAAGTTGAATTCTATGAGGAGAATGGTTTTACTGGTTTTCGGGCCAAAAAGAACTTCGAGAATGTGCAGGAGATGGAAATTCTCCCTGTGTCCGGCGGAATGACTGAAGCAGGGGTGGCGCCTGCGATTGGCAATATTCCTGTCGAGATGACGACTGAAGGTGGGCTTTTTACAACGACGTACAAAGTGGAAGCAGCGCTCGACCTCTCGAATTCAGGTGTGATCGGCGGGATGCAATCTCTCGTCGCGGATCAGCTTGATTTCACGTTTACACTCGACCTTCCTCTAAAACCGAAGTCGCACAACGCCGATCGTGTGGATGGGGATGAATTGCAATGGGACATCCGGACAGCTGGTGAAACGAATGTAATGGTGGAGATGGTCGTGCCGAACGTAAAAAACATAATCATCGCAGCGGTTGCTGGAATTTTTCTTCTTTTTCTTCTCGTATTTCTATTTAAAAAAAGAAAAAAGAAAAATGATTAAGAATCCCCGTTATGTTATGGGGATTCTTTTTTGTCACACAGACGAAATCTATTCAGAATAAAATAATGAAAAAGGGGTGTGTCATATGGATCAAGTCTTATTGGAAAAGTTGCAAGAGGGAGGGTACACACTGTATGTCCGCCATGGAGAAGCGAATGTCGGAGTGGATCAGCCTGATTTTTCGTTCCAAGACTGTTCGACACAGCGGAACCTATCGGAAAAAGGGAGAACTCAGGCAGAAAGGTACGGACACGCGATCCGTCGGTTGAACATCCCTGTCGCTTCCCCCGTCTTCACCAGTCCCTTTTGCCGCGCGAAAGAATCCGCCATACGTGCGTTCGGTGCAGAACAAACGCTGATTGATCCCTTCTGGTCCAACGTTTATCAGCTCAACACCCCGATTTCTCCATACGTGCAATCCGCTATCCTTACACGTCTTTCTGCTTTTCTTGAACAGCCACCACCTGAAGGAGCAAACCGGTTCATAATAGCCCACAGTTTTCCAAAAGGTATTGCGTTTGGCACCATTCCTAGTATGGGAACTATTGTCGTAAAACCTTATGGGAAGGGGCGTGGATTTTCCGTTGCCGGTCACTTTACCATTGAGGAACTTGAAGAGTTTGTAAAAAATTAAGTTATCACTTTCCTTTATTCGACAAGAACAGGTATAGTAAACATAGATATGAGCAACGGTAGACGGTGCCTTCAGAGAATCCTGTCACATCCCGACGTCTACATTGAGAACCCGCAGCAAAACACTCATGGAGGGTATACAATGTTCAACTCGTTTAAGAAAAAGAAGAAGGGATCGATGACCATCATCATCACAGTATTGTCTCTTGCCATCATTGGGGCTTGTACTGTTGGACCTGACGAAGCGGAAGCGAAAAGTTGGAAGAGTGAGATGAATTTGACGGAGGATTTGAAGTATTCCGCAGAGGCGACCATACGACTATACATTCAGTTGTGTAAAGAGGAGCAAGAATGGCTTCCTTTCAAAGATGCCTTAGAAAAGATTGATGCCTTGAGCAAAGTGGAAGCGATGGATCTTTACTTGGAGAGTTACTACAAAAAAGTGAAGCCGAAAGATATTCGTGACATCGTCAATGACGTATATGGCATTGACCTTGAGGCGGTGTCTGATCTTGGTGCCGGCAAGCAGACAAGTACCTACTCTGACGAAGTTCTCGGGTTGGTGAGACAAGCACTTGATGAAGAGGTTAGTGATGGGGCCATCACCAACATGGAAAAGATAGAAGTGATGGACTTATACTGGGAGGCCTTCGACGGAAAAATGTCCGGCGATGAAATAAGGAAGATGATCAACGCTATCTTCGGCATCAATTTGGCAGGCATATCCGGGCTTGAAGGTACAGGCGTTGCGCTTTTTTCAAAAGAACAGTGGATTTCCCATTATGAGAACGATTTGTTTGTTGTCCATACAGGAGTGGATGATGTAGACGTGTGGGTTTACCCAACGGATTACTTCAAGGAGCAGACAGGAATGGAAGAGAATCCTCGTCAATTGGAAGTAGCCCTGACCGCCTTAGGCTTTGAATATAGTGAAGAGAAAGAAGCGCTTTATTACGCTAATCCTACAGGAAAGTCTGTGCCTGACAACTTCAAAGGTCAGACGCTCGGGACGATTATTGGTGTAATCAAGGAAGAGTATGAGGGGCTGAACTAGGGAGAGGGAAATGAAAGGACGTTCGTAAGGGGAATTTCAAGCTTCAAGGATTTTGAAGATATGATGGGATGGATAAAAAAGGTGCCTGCCTATGTTCTGTAGAACATAGGCAGGCACCTTTTTTATTTTTTCAGGACATCCACAAAATGGGAAACGATCCTTGCTGTCATCCCCCAAATCACTTTATCTCCGTATATATAAAAATATTCCTCAAGCTGACGCGTCCGCCAGTTGTATTCTTCTCCGCCGGGAATCAAATCAAATGGAAAATTCGCTTCCGGCTGGGCTTCGAAATGTACGTAGTGGATGCGCGGTCCATTTTCCAAGAAAAAGGAAAGCGGCACCGTAAACACTTCACGGACTTCATCGGGGTTGCGGATGAGTTCGTCTTCGGTCACATCTAAATACCCTGCAAACGTGTAGACGATCATGCCGAAGGGGGAAATCAGGTAGTCGAGCGGATGGACTTCTGTGAACTGTCCAGACTTGACGCCTAATTCCTCTTCCGTCTCCCGGATGGCGGCCTGTTTGGCAGAAGGGTCCTCAGGATCAATTTTTCCACCTGGGAAACAAATCTCACCGGGCTGTCTTCTGAGCTGATGAGAACGCACTTCGAAAACGACATGAAGCTCATTGTTTTTTTCGATAATCGGTAAAAGGACAGCGAACTTACGGAACTGTTCGTGTCCGAGAACAGAGGGGTTGTGTTTTTTCACTGTCTCAAAAATGGTTTTTGCGTCCATAGTTTTCACCTCGTTCTTTTACTATACCAGAACATCCTTCGGAATAGAAAAGAGGCACTCATCAGAGCGCCTCTTTAATGATTTTTTTGTAATAAAGAACAGACAGCAGTCCGAAAATTGAATAGAAAGCGGTGTAGAGCCCCATGACGATCAGCATCGGGGTCCATAGTTCGGTGCCGAAAAAGAACCAGCCCGATTGGACGGCAAAGTAGCTGTGCAGGAGACCGATCAGTAGCGGAATGCCGAAATTAAACAGCTGCTTTCCTTGAATTCCCCGTAGGAGGTCGCCGCGGGTGAAGCCGAGTTTTCTTAGAATCGTATAACTTCCTTTTTCGTCTTCACCTTCGTCCATCTGCTTGAAGTAAAGCACACAACCGGAGGTGATTAGGAAAGTGAGGCCTAGGAAGCCGACGATAAACATGACGAGCCCCATGTTTTGTTTTTGAGACATGGCGCTGTGCCACTGGGAGCCGTTGTCTCTCCCTTCATCGAGTCCCATATCAGCAAATATCTCGTAAGCTTTCTCTTGTTTACTTGAATCTTCGAGGTTTACACCTGTATAAAGGTTGGATTTTGTCTGGATCTCAGGGTTATAGTTTTGGCTCAGTTCTTCAAACAACGCTTTATCAACGACGCCGATCGGAAGACCGCCTGCCACGTAATAGGAAGAGAGCAAATACTCTTCTTCCAACCCTTGATATTCCAGTTCGCGCCAGTTACCGTCCAATAAAATTTGTGCCGTCCCTCCATCATGAAGGGAGATGAAGGACTGCATTAAATCCGTATAGCCTGTGAGCTTCATTTCTCCTTCATCGAGTTCGATTCCGTCTGTCTGGACTTCACTGATGACGGGGAAGGTTGTCTTTTCGGTGTTGAAGTTCAACTCTTCCAAATTCGCATCGAGGATGTCTTTAACGTTGAATTCTGCTTCATATACAGGGATTTGATTTTCTGTATAGGCGATGCCTTCCTTTTCTAGTCGGTCCATAAAGCCATCCGCCTTTTCGGGTTCAATGATGGCAAAATCATCTGGTACCGTCGTCTCGGCTAATTTTTCTGCCGAATAGTAGGAAATATACATAAGCGAAAGCAGGCTGATCGCAAGCGCGGACACTGTCGTAATCACGGTCAGCAAAAAGGCGTTCGACTTCATCCGGAACATGACGGACGACAGGGAAAGCACTTCATTGATATTCAGATAGCCGTTTTTATTTTTGCGGATCAAATTGGAAACGAAGCGGACCGACCCTTTATACAAAAAGTACGTTCCGACAATGACTGAGCCTAGGATATAAAGCATGACCAAGTAAAAGCCGTTGATCGTCGTAATGCTGCCTTCAAACAGCTGGGAAGACAAATAGTATCCGGATGCAATCAATCCGATGCCGAGCAGGCCCATCAGATGTTCCCAAACCGACAGCTTCTTCACTTTTCCTTGAGCGCTTGAAGTAACACGGAAAAGGGAAAGGATTGACTGTCTGTGAATGAATAGATAGTTCGTAGCCATGATGACGTGATAGATCCCGGCGAAAACGATCAGCGTCTGGAAAAATGCCTGGGTGGAAAAGTTGAGCTCAGCGATTTCATCAACCCCGACCACACGGAAAAAGCTCATCAGTATCAACTTGGAAATCGCAAAGCCGATAAAAATTCCGACGGTCAGGGACCCGAAATAAATGATCAAGTTTTCGATGCCTAAAATGCGTGCGATGCGGTTTTTCGTCATGCCGATCAGCTGGAACAAGCCGATTTCCTTACTTCTTCTTTTGATGAACAACGCATTGGCATACAGCAAAAAGATGGCAACGATAGCAATCAGTAAAATGGATGCAACCCTGACAGCCGCTTCGCCTTTAATCGATCCTTCCTGACTCATCGAGGGGTCATACTGTAAGGTGACGAACGAAAAATACAACGCGACACTGAAAATGAGTGCAAATACATAGAGGTAGTAGTTTTTCAGGTTCTTTTTCAAGTTGCGCAAGATGAGCTGATTAATGTTCATACTGCACACCGCCAAGCACACCCTGGGTCTTCATGATGTCCTTCAAGAACGTCTGCCTCGTCTGGTCGCCTTTATTGAGCTGCGTATAAATCTGTCCATCTCTGATGAAGATGACGCGGCTGCTGTAGCTTGCGGCGACAGGGTCGTGGGTGACCATCGCAATCGTTGCCTCGCGCTTTCTGTTCATATCACTCAGTTTATCTAAAAGGTCGGAAGCAGATTTTGAATCGAGCGCCCCCGTTGGTTCATCGGCGAAAATGATGCTCGGTTCGTGGATGAATGCTCGTGCGGCTGAGGTGCGCTGTTTCTGACCACCAGAAATCTCATTCGGGTATTTATTTTGGACGTCTTCGATGCCTAGTTCCTTCGCTACCGATTCGAATTTCGCCTGGGCCTCTTTTTTGGACACTTTGGAAATCGATAGAGGGAGGAGGATGTTCTCTTTGACCGTCAATGTATCTAATAGATTGTACTCCTGAAAAATAAAGCCGAGATGATGCTTGCGAAACTCCGCAAGCTGCTTATCTTTTTGACTCGTAATCTCCTGACCGTCGATCGTAATCGTCCCGTGACTGACGCGGTCGATGGAGGATAATACATTGAGGAGCGTCGTTTTTCCCGATCCTGACGCGCCCATGATCGTGACGAACTCACCAAGCTGGATGGAAAGGTCGATGCCCTCTAAGACGTGCTGTTTCATAAACTTGTTTCCGTAACTTTTATGAATCTTTCGTGCGACTAGTAAACTCATTTCGTTACCCCCTTCATTCTATGACTTCATTGTAGAACCACTGGAAATCTTTTTCCTTCGATTCATCTAACAAAATGACGGAAGCATGTGACAGTTTCGTCACATGCTCCCAAGCTTCGTAAATTCATTCGGTTTTGGGAAGCTGAGGGTGAAGGTTGTGCCTTTTCCGAGTTCGGATTCCACATCGATGTCAATCTTCAACGCTTTTCGGATCCGGTCAGTCAAGTAAAGGCCCATGCCGGTAGCGGCTTGATCCTGATGTTCCGTCGTTGAAGTGAACCCTTTTTCAAAAATTCGTGGGAGGTCCCTCGGGTCGATGCCGCGTCCCTCATCCTGGATTGTAAGCTTTACGCGGCCGGCTTCTTCCGTACTTGCGATCGTAATTTCCGACTTCTCACTGTATTTAATCGCATTCGTCATCAGCTGTCTGCATATGAATGCGAACCATTTCGCATCTGTCAGTACGGTTTCAGCTTGTAGATCAATATCAAAGCCGATCCCTTTTTGCATGCACCATGACCGTAGCGATTTGATCTCAATGAATAACAGTGGCTCAAGCTCCACTTGTTCTATATAAAGGTCGTTTTCGATAAAAGGAATCCGCTTCTGATGCAGCTGCTGATCAAGAAGCAGGTGGATACGCATCCACTCGAAGGTCAGCTGTGACTTCAGCTTAAAGTCATCGATACGGTCGATGATCAACCGCATTGCAGTCATGGGTGTTTTCACTTCATGAATCCATGATAACAGCTCGTCTTTTTCCTGTTCGAGAAGACTCTGGTTACGGGAAGCTTCCTGCATCAACCGTTCCATCTGATCACGCACATTTGTCTCAATTACCGCTTCAAAAGGACTGTCCGCTTCAGGGAATGTCGTCAAGTCGAGGTCGTTGTCCCGCTCTTCCAGTTCCGTATAGAAGCGGGTTTCTTTGCGGTAGCGAATGAAAAGGAAAAGGATGACGAGAAGTCCTGATAACAATATGTAGTAGAGCATGGAAGAAAGCGGTACGGTCTGATCAACGAACGCAATAAACAAAGCGAGCAGTTGGAGGATCACGATCAGCAGAATCCAACTGATTCGTTCAGCCAGGAATTTCCGAATCATGACTCGTCCCTCGCGACATACCCTTGACCGACCTTCGTTTCAATGGCATCACCAAGCCCGAGTTCTGCAAGCTTTTTGCGCAGTCGATTGACGTTGACCGTGAGGGTGTTGTCACTGACGAATCGTTCGTCTTCCCATAAACAATGGATAATTTCCTCACGGCTGACGATTTTGCTTTTTTTCTCGATCAGCTGTTTTAAGATGAGCATTTCATTTTTTGTAAGGTCGACGGTGTTATCGTCATTCGAGACCCGGTTTCGTTCATAGTCGATGGTTGCACCGAGCCACGTTTTCAATTCATTTTGATCGGTATTGTAGTTATAAACTCGACGAAGGATCGCCTGGATTTTCGCGATCAGCACATCAAAGTGGAACGGTTTTTGTACGAAATCGTCCGCACCAAGGTTCATTGACATCACCATGTCTGTCGGGTGGTCTCTCGATGACAGGAAGATGATCGGGACATTGGAATGTTCACGGATCATCCGGCACCAGTGGAAGCCGTCAAACTTCGGAAGCTGAATGTCGATGATGACAAGATGGGGATCGACATCCGTGAATACTTCCATCACCCGGCTGAAGTCACTGATGCCGTGGACTTTATACGACCACTGCGAAAGACGTTCTTCCATCTCCTGAAAAAGGGTACGGTCATCTTCAATTAACAGCAATTTGAACAAAGGGGACACCACCTTTCCGTATTTTACCTTTTATCAGTATAGCAAAAGTGCAGGTATTTACGCATTTTATTACGAAAAAGCGGTAGTGTAGTAAAAATATTTTGACCATTCCGTCAAATCCTCTTTAAAAAATAAGAGGATGGGCGTACAATGGATACTAATATTCAAAGACCACCATAGAAAAGGAGTCATGAAAATGTCATTGAACATCGTCGAAGCAACCCATAAAAAAGCCAAACCAGAGAGTGAAAAGATTCCTTTTGGACGCACCTTCACGGATCACATGTTTGTGATGGACTATGAAGAGAATAAAGGATGGCATGAACCGCGGATCGTCCCTTATGAACCGCTCACGCTTGATCCTGCCGCAATGATTTTCCATTATGGACAGACCGTTTTTGAAGGATTGAAAGCATACCGAACCGATGATAACCGCGTTCTTCTTTTCCGTCCTGAAAAGAACTTCGAGCGACTGAACTTATCGAGTGACCGTTTGAGCATTCCGCCGGTCGATGAACAAGAAGTACTCGGTTATTTGAAAGAATTGGTCCAGCTTGAAAAAGATTGGGTCCCTGCATTTGAAGGAACGTCCCTTTACATACGACCATTTATTATTGCGACAGAACCGAACCTTGCGGTGGCTCCGTCCAAATCGTATAAACTGATGATCATCTTATCACCGGTCGGCCCGTATTTCTCAGGTGGCATCAAGCCGGTAACGATCAACGTGGAAGACAAATTCACACGTGCCGTCAAAGGCGGAACAGGCATGGCGAAAACTGCCGGCAATTACTCATCCGGCTACCAGGCACAAGCGAAAGCTGCAGAAGAAGGGAACAACGACGTCCTATGGCTTGATGGGGTGGAAAAACGCTACATTGAGGAAGTCGGCAGTATGAACATCTTTTTCAAAATCGATGGGGAAATCGTGACTCCAGCGTTGAGTGGAAGCATTCTCCAAGGGATCACGCGTACGTCAATTCTAGAGCTTCTGCGTAAATGGGAGGTTCCTGTAAACGAGCGCCGAATTTCTATTGATGAACTGTACCAGGCTTATGAAGACGGCAAGCTCGAGGAAGCCTTCGGCACAGGCACCGCGGCCGTCATTTCTCCGGTTGGTGAATTAAACTGGCTTGGCAAAAAGATGGTCATCAACGACCACGAAATCGGCGCCTTGTCGCAAGAGCTTTATGATACAATCACAGGGATTCAGCGGGGGAGAAAAGAAGATCGCTATGGTTGGACAGTGGAAGTATAAAGGTGAAGCCTCAGGTTTGGTGCCTGAGGCTTTTTTTTAATGCTCGTTTGTTTTTTTGTTCAAGTGTTTCACCAGGAACATCAGGACAAAGTAAAGAAAGAAAACGATGGCAAGACTCACAAACCAATCGAATGTCGCATGGAGAAAAGGACTAATGATGATGACGACGAGAAGAAAAACAAACCGGGCGATGTCTTTCTTCTGGTTCCTCCGAGTGGACATCGCACCCCTCCTTTTTCTATCCTCTAACCGAATATTGCTAACCTTAACCTTTTTTAAACCAAAGGGGTTTAGACGACCACAATAGAATAAAAATAATAGAAACACCCGTATCTTTTTCATGGATTTTTCCGTTATAGCTGTGAGAGGTCGAAAGGAGTGTGAAAGGTGGAACTGAATACAAGTAATCCCGTTGGGAAGCTTGGTCTTGAGGAGATCGAGAAGGACTATGATAAGCTTTTACGCTATTGTTTTTTCTTAACGCGCGATGGATGGGACGGAAAAGACCTTGCCCAGGAGTCGGTTGCAAGGGCGTGTGAGCACTATGATGCAGGGGAAATCAGACCAGCTCTTCTTAAAAAAATCGCCTACCATGTTTGGGTGGATCAAAAACGCATGGAGAAAAAGGAACCCTTGATGGAGAGGCCGGTTGATGACTTTGTAAAAAAAGAAGAGACTGTCGATGAAACCTTGGTTCAGCTTCTGTTAGAGAAATTGACGGTGAAGCAGTTGCTTACATTTATTTTGAAAGAAGCCTTTCATTATAAAATTGCAGAGATTGCAGAACTGCTTCAAATGAAGGAAACAGCAGTTAAAGCGTTATTGAAGCGTTCGAGGGATAATCTGCACAGGTATCCCGAAGCGGAAAGGCTTCAAGTGATGCGTACCCGCTCAGAAGATGACCTTCTCTACCAAACATTGGTCAGAACGCTCACCATTCAGGATCCAACGGTACTGATAGAAAAAATCCCGATTCTCCTCAAACCTGCTTCCAGAAATCAGCGACCAGATTCACCTTTAAACGTCCTCTCTTTAGCAGCATAAAGGAGGGAAAATCTGATGAATACAATACCTTATGTCATTGAACAAACAAGCAGAGGGGAGAGGTCCTACGACATCTACTCCCGGCTTTTAAAAGACCGAATCGTGATGGTAAGTGAAGAAATTAATGATCACATGGCCAACAGCATTGTCGCCCAGCTTTTATATCTTGCAGCGGATGACCCGGGAAAGGATATTTCTTTGTATATCAACAGTCCAGGGGGTTCGACGACTGCTGGATTTTCGATTCTGGATACGATGCAGTATATCCAGCCTGATGTGCGCACGATTTGTACAGGAATGGCGGCGTCTTTTGGAGCTATGCTTTTATTGGCAGGTGCAAAAGGGAAGCGGTATGCGCTGCCGAATAGTGAAATTATGATTCACCAACCGCTCGGGGGAGCTCGCGGGCAGGCAGCTGATATTGAAATTTCAGCGAAACGAATCATCAAACTGAGGCAGCATATTAATGAAATCATCTCCGAGCGCACCGGGCAGCCTGTGGAAAAGGTGGCAGAAGATACCGACCGGGATTATTTTATGAGTGCAGAAGAGGCGAAGGAATACGGAATCGTCGATGAGATTGTTCACAAGAAATGAAAAAAACCGCCCATGCCGGGCGGTTTTTCTTACGAAACAGTAAAGGCTTCTTTCGGTTGTACTTTTTCAAGTTCACTGAGCACATGCTTTTCTTCCTCTTCTGAAAGTGGCAGAAGGGGAAGGCGGACACCACCGGCCTCCACACCTTTGGCATTCAGTGCCGCTTTCACAGGGGACGGACTTGGTGCCGAGAAGATGGCATGCATAACAGGTAAAAGCTTTTGGTGAAGGCGGGCGGCATAAGCAAAATCACCTTCGCGGAAACTTTGAATCATCTGCTGCATTTCATTTCCGATCACATGGGAGGAAACGGACACGATTCCTGTACCTCCAATCGAGACGAATGGAAGCGTATTGGAGTCCTCGCCACTGTAAACAGAAAAATCATCGGACGTTTCACGGATGATTTCCGTCGCCGCATCTAGATCGCCGCTTGCTTCCTTGATTGAAACGATATTTTTAATCTGGGATAAGCGAATGACGGTCGCCGGCTCCATGTTGATGACGCTTCTGCCTGGGATGTTGTAAAGCATCACGGGAAGCGATGTGGATTGGGCAATCGTAGAGAAGTGCTGGTAAAGACCTTCTTGGGTTGGTTTATTGTAATAAGGAGTCACGAGCATGACGGCGTCGACACCGATTTCCTCAGCTTTTTCAGTCAAACGGATGGACGCTCTCGTATTGTTGGATCCGGTACCTGCAATAACAGGAACTCTTCCGTCCACTACTTCAACAACGAATTTGAAGAGGCTCACTTTCTCTTCTGTCGACAATGTCGGTGATTCACCTGTTGTCCCTGCAATGACAAGGCCATCCGAACCGTTTTCGATCAAGTGGTTGACTAACGCTCGCGTTGCATCAAAATCAATGTTTTCTTCGCTGTCAAAAGGGGTCACCATCGCTGTTAATACTTGGCCGAAATTCATAACCTCACACCTTTGTTTAGAATTTTGAATACGTTCGAGGTTGTGAGGGCTACGGCAGTCAAAATAAAAACGGCAGCAACGAGGGCTTCGCTGCTGCCGTAGAAACTTTTAGCCGTTCCTGCGTAAGATAGCCCTCCATATAGTTTCCTATATGACAGTCCTGTACTTATTCAGCAGCAGAACCAGCATCAGGGAGATGAGATCCCTTTCGCTTCGGCAATTTCCCCTTTCCACTTTCATCTCAGGAGCTCATTCTCCTCCGATAAGTGTACTCATGTCATTGCACCTCTATCCTTACTTCAAAATCATTTGAAATAAGAAAATATTTAGTTAGTAAAAGATTATCAAAAAAGTACCAATCTTACAAGTGGAAAGACAAGGGAACCAACAATTCGACAAAACTTCTGAGATTCTTATCTTAAGCAATCTGGCAGGATTGTGTAAGCCTCGATTTCGAGATGTTTTGGGGTTCGTTGCTGAGTTGAGCGCCAGCCGTGTCTCCCAGGTCGATTCCGCATTTGAACACTTTCCTGTGGGGGAGCGCCGAGCTTTCTCGGAATTCGTCCTGCGGGATCTCGCCTATCTCCTTCTCCCACGGGAGTCTCGCAGCTTCCCAACCACCCCATTCCATGAGACTGAAAAACGAACCCCTTTGCCGAGGATGGGTGTCTTCCACTATCCATGCCAGAGTGTTACCAAGCGCTCTGTAGCAACTTCCAATGTGGGGAATCCATTTTTAATCTGGCAGAATTCTTGAAGACTTGATTTCGAGACTTTTGTGCGATTTCAGGCGCTCCGATTGCTTTCCATGAGGCGGGCGCTGAGCCTCCTCACTCTCAGGCGGAAGCATTAAGGGGTCTCAATTCTTAAATGAAGAGAAATGGTGGGGATAGGCACGATTTGGGGGTGGGGTTCTTAGTATATGGTGTATGAGTTTTTTAGAAGGGACGGATCGGATGAATCAATATCCAAGTTATTATAATAACGGGAATCAGGATCGGATCGTGTTCGGCGGTGGTGGGATGTTTAACCCGGGAGCTGGAGGAGGTTTTGGAGGATTATTCCCTCCAGGCACTTGGGGAGGCGGTACTGGCGGGCAGTGGCAGCAGCCGTTTCCGTGGGGAGGTCCAGGCGGTGGGAGTTGGCAACCGCAACCTTCCGTTCCAGGTCAGTGGGTAGGCCCTGGTGGTCTGCCGCCCGGGTACAATGGTGGTTTCCAACCCGGAGGTTCTTGGGGGGGACCATTTACACCACCAGGACAAAGCCAACACGATCTGTACCGGGCTTGTATCAACAATTGTGCCGCACAGTTTGGATCTAATGACCAAGCGTATTTCAATTGTATTAATCGTTGCCGCAGTCAATACATGGGGGGCTGACCATCCGAGAGGTTTGCAAAGGGCAAACCTCTTTTTACATAGGTGGGGAAATATCAGTCTCGAGACGGATGGAGAATCATTCTGTGGCATATCGTTGCTGGCATCGACCTTTTATACAATGGAATCAACCAATAATAAACGAAGGTGTGGTTCATATGGCAGTCAATGAAATAGCGTTGCAACAGTCAGAAACGGAACTGAGAGAGATTCCCTCCATATTCAAGAATCGAAACTTTTTGCTGCTTTGGGGAGCGGCACTTTTATCAAGTTTTGGCATTTCATTTTTTCTTTTTTCGCAAAGCTGGTATGTGGTCAATGTCTTAGGTTTAGAGGCCTCACTTGGCATTTTGTATATCGCTGTTAGTATTCCACGGGTGCTTTTTATGATTATCAGTGGAACGGTGGCGGATCGCTTTGATAAGGCGAAGATCATGTTCTTGTCTGATTTTATTCGTGGGCTGCTTCTCGTCGGCCTTGTCGTCTGGTTTATTTTCGGTGGAATTACGTTATGGACATTTGTGACTTTTGCCCTTTTCTTCGGTATTTTGGATGCTTTTTTCTGGGCAGCGGAAAGTGCCGTCATTCCTTCAATCATTCATAAAGACAATCTGACAAGAGGGAATTCGATTATCCAGATGACCAACCAGACTTCGTTCATCCTCGCTCCTATGCTTGCCGGGGTCATCATTGCCTTTGGAAACTATGAAATTGTGTTTGCAACAACAGCGGTCATGCTTATTGTGGCAAGTGCTTTGATTTTCTTCATGCGTGTACCCAGAGTGAAAGAAGGGTCGGAGGAACAGAAAAGGTTTTGGGATGATTTTAAGGAAGGACTGCTCTACGTAAAAAATTCCCGCGTCATTTCGCTTGTCGTTTTAACGACGATTTTTATGAACCTCTTTTTAGTCGGACCTTTAACGATGGGGCTTCCGTTATTTGTGAAGACCGTTCTGGAAGGGACCGCAATGGATTTCAGCTTTCTTGAAGCAGGTTTGGCTGTGGGGATGCTGCTTGGTTCGATTGTGGTTGGTGTGTTGAATGTGAAAAAGAACCGCGGGAAAATTGGCATCATCGCGCTCGTTATCTCAGGGATAGCGTTTACATGCCTTAGCTTCACGACAGAACTTTGGATGAGTATATTATGTCTTGGAATCTTTGGTTTCGCCTTATCGGGATCAAACATTCCATTCATTGCTGCCATTCAGAGTTTAATTGATGAGAAGATGCTAGGACGGGTGATGGGGCTCATTTCGCTCGCTTCCATGGGACTGATCCCTGTCAGCTACGCCTTAACATCAGGGGTCTTAGCCTTCGGCATTTCCATCCATCACATTATGGCAGTCGGTGCGATTTTAGTAACCTTGTATTCGGCTTTTATTTTCTTTAGGTTTAAAGAGTTGAGAGAGATTGAATGAGAAAAAAAGCCTAGGACTTATGAAGGGAAAGACTTTAGAGAACGCTTCTTATTTCCGATAAAAGAAGAAAGGAAAAATACGGAAGAGGAGCGTTTTCATGAAAAGTCTTAAAAAAAGGATTTTAGTATCTTTTTCAGTTGTTATAATGTTGACGGTTATTTTAAGCAGCTTCAATTTTTTTGCCACAAAATACACGAACGATCGTACAAAGGATATGGTGGACCATCAGCTTCCATTACTTATTGCTGATGAAAAACTAGCCTTGAATTTATCTCAGCGAATCGCGCTGACAAGAGCCTACGTACTTTTTGAAGATGAAAGTTATCGCGAACAGTTCAACGAATATACACGAGAAAGTGTGGAGGTTCAGGAAGAGCTTTTGAGCATGTCCAATTCAGAGGAAGCGGAAAAGCTCGTTGAACAAAGCATTCAATGGAGGAAGATGGTTCAGAATGAAGTATTCAACCGTTATGACACTGGTAACGAGGAACAAGCGATTCAGGCGCTGAGGGAAAAAGTGACCCCTCTTGGCCAGGAAGTCATGGAAGGGTTTGAAAACATGGCGTTGCAACGTGAACAAATGATGGAGGAAGAAGGGCAAAACATCCTGCAAGCCGGAAATACAATGATGATCATCGGCAGCATTATATCACTCGCTTCCATCATTATCGGGATTGCATTTGCGCTTGTTATTGCGAACCGTATAACGAATCCGATAAAAAAAGTAGTCAAGCGGATGATGCAGATTTCAGAGGGAGACATCAGTCAAGAACCGGTCCATGTGAAATCCAAAGACGAAATCGGGCAGCTGGCCGATGCGACGAACGACATGCAGCGTTCTCTGAATGAAGTGATCCAGTCTGTTTCTTTCACTTCGGATCGAGTAACCGGGCAAAGCGAAGCATTGACTCAATCAGCGTATGAAGTGAGAGAAGGCAGTGAACAAATCGCCTCGACGATGCAAGAGTTGTCCTCAGGGGCAGAGTCACAGGCGAATGGAGCCACTCATCTTTCTGATCAAATGCGCACGTTTGGTGAAAAAATTCAGGAAGCGAACGCGAGTGGCGAGTCGATATCAGAAACATCGAATGAAGTCCTTGCTATGACGGATAAAGGTCGTGAATTGATGCAGCGTGCGGTTGCACAAATGCACGCGATCGACAGTATCGTGAAGGAATCCACTGAGAAAGTAAAAGGATTGGATCATCAATCCAAAGAAATTTCCAAGCTTGTGCGAGTCATTGAAGACATTGCCGACCAGACGAACCTCTTATCTTTGAATGCCGCTATTGAAGCTGCGCGTGCCGGGGAACATGGAAAAGGGTTTGCCGTTGTAGCTGACGAAGTAAGGAAGCTTGCCGAACAAGTCACACACTCCGTCGGTGATATCACAGAAATCGTGGAAGGCATTCAAAAAGAAACCGGAAATGTTGTCAGCTCTCTTGAAACAGGGAACCATGAGGTAGATCAAGGTTCGAAGCAGATGAAAGAGACAGGCGCAACTTTTGATGGAATCAATGGTTCCGTTTCAGAGATGGTCGCCAAAATCCAGACCATCTCAGCGCACTTGAAAGAGATTGCTGAAAACAGCATGCAAATGAACCACTCTATTGAGGAAATTGCTTCGATTACAGAAGAATCGGCTGCAGGTGTTGAACAGGCCGCTGCCTCTGCCCAACAGTCGAACAGTTCCATGGAAGAAGTGTCCCAAACGGCTGAAGACTTATCGAACCTTGCAGAGCAATTAAACGAACAAGTCCGTCGCTTCAAACTGTAAATACAGAAACCTCGCTCATTAAAAGGGCGAGGTTTTTTCACGTTCCTATGGTTTTAAATGATCCTTCAGGAAGAGTTATGAATGTGTTGAGTGCGAATGGATTCTGGTGAACGACTAGCCCTGAAAAAAGCGTATGATTCCCTAGCGCGGCTTATCTTAGTGAGTAGGACGGGGGATTAACGGGATTTTTTGTACCATCCTTTTTCTTTGAATCTTGAAATCGCTTCAATGCGGTTGCTGACTTCTAATTTTTCTAATATGACAGACACGTAGTTGCGGACGGTCCCCGGAGTGATGAAGAGCTCCTGGGAGATTTCTTTTGTATTCTTTCCATCTGCCATCAGTTGGACCACCTCGCGCTCACGTTCTGTTAAAGGGTTTTGCTGGGTGAACGCCAGGTCGACGAGTTCTGGGTCAAAGATGCGCTGTCCGTTGGTGATTTTCCGAATGGCTGTGGCGAGTTCTTCACTCGGGCTGTCTTTCAACAAATAACCACTAACACCGGCGCGACGGGCGCGGTCGAAGTAGCCGGGGCGGGCGAACGTTGTCAAAATGATCACCTTGCAAGGCTCTTCATATAATTCTTCAGCGGCATCCAGTCCATCCTTCACAGGCATCTCAATATCCATGATGCACACATCCGGCTTTAATTTTTTCACAAGCTCACAAGCTTCTTCGCCGTTTTGAGCCTGACCTACGACTTCCATGCCGTCCTCTAAATCGAGAAGAGCTCCAAGTGCACCTAAAAGCATGCGCTGGTCTTCGGCAATGACGATACGGATCATGCTTATTCCTCCTTTTCTTTGTTTTTAATAACGTTCGGAACGTGAAATTGTAGTGTCGTACCATTTTTTGATTCGATTTCAAGTTTACCGTTCACAAATTCGAGGCGCTCACGCATGCCTTGTAGTCCGTGGCCGCGAAAGGGGTCCAGCGAGGCGGGGAGGCCTTTTCCATCATCTTCAATACCGATGAGAATTTCAGTCGGGGATTGTTCGATGGTCACACGGCAGGTCGTTGCTTCGCTGTGTTTCACAATATTCGTTGCTGCTTCTTTCAAGCACATGCTGAGTACATTTTCCACGAGCAGAGGAGTATTGGTTACCTGAGGGTCTCCTTCGAATTGAAAATTCATTTCTGCCGCTTCGATAATTTGTTGTACGCGGACGATTTCATCTTCGAGCTTCGTCCCTTTCATATTCGATACCATCTCCCTGACTTCCTTCAAAGCTGTCCGGGCTGTGTTTCGGATATCCTCCACTTCTTTATTGGCCTTCTCCGGATGGACCGTCATTAACTTGCGGGCGAGGTCACTTTTTAAACCGATCATCGAAAGCTTTTGTCCGAGCGTATCATGGAGATCACGCGCGATCCTTTCACGCTCTTCAATGACCATCAGTTGCGAAATTCGTTCATTCGCATCTTCCAATTCCCCTTCGAGTTTTTGTTGTTGGCTCCGATAGCGGACCGTAAACGGAAGGAGAATGACCCCGATCACCGTAATGATAATGAAAGGGAGGTTCGGAAAAAGAGAATCAATTTGGTAAATGAACGTTGTCGTAATCGCAATTAACGTCGACGTCAAATGGACGATATATAAAGATAAAAAGCCACCGAAATGTTTGATGTTTCCAATGAAATACGCAATAAAAAGGGCGAAATAAATGTATCCGAACAGGGCCGTCATGACGATACTGATGACCATCTCAACACTGACCCATAAATAGACGAACCGGCTGTTGGATATGAACGACAACCGGTAAGCGAGGAAGAAGATCAGCGTCATCAGAATGCCGAACAGCATTTCGTACATGGATGAAGAACGGAAAATGAAGAAAAAGGGCAACAGACAAAAAATGATCCAAACGTAAATGCTGAGCCCTGTATTTTTTGGAATGATTTGATACCAGTTCTGCATGCGGGTGCACCTCCTTTTTCTTAGCATAAAGGAAAAGCCCATTCGAGGGAATGGACTTTCAACTTCTTTATTCATCCTGGAAGCTTGGCTGCCTTTGATCGAGCATGGCTACGCGCTTTTCTTTTAGAAGTGGTTTCACTTCCTTGAAGGATACGAATGTTTTATTTTCTGTATCATACAGCCGGAATCGAATCGACTCAAAGCTTGTTGCGAGAGTAATCGTCGTCGCATGTTTCAAAGGAGGTGTCTTTTCGTGCGCTTCCTCTAATGCATAGTTCGGAACCCTCGGGCTTAAATGGTGCACGTGGTGGAAGCCGATATTGCCGGATACCCACTGAAGCACTTTAGGAAGCTTGTAATAGGAGCTGCCATCGACGGCTGCTTTTACAAAATCCCATTCTGACTCGTCTTCGAAGTAAGAATCTTCAAATTGGTGCTGTACATAAAACAACCAGATGCCTAAGACGCCTGAAACATACAGGACCGGGATTTGAATGATTAAGAAAGCTTCCCAGCCAATTGCCCAGATAATCAAGCTGTAAAGGGCGACTACAGCAATGTTTGTCACATACGTATTGATGCGCTCTTTCTTTTTGGCGCCTTTTCGGTTGAAACGGTTGGAGACAAGGAACAAGTAAAGCGGTCCAAGGCCAAACATGACGATCGGGTTACGATAGAGGCGGTAGGCGAGTCTTTCTTTCCAAGATGCTTTTACATACTCGTCCACGGTCATGACCCAAATGTCGCCCGTGCCGCGTTTATCTAAGTTTCCGCTTGTTGCATGGTGAATGGAATGGCTTCGTTTCCATTTATCAAAAGGAAACAACGTTAGAATGCCTGTAATCGTTCCTATGATGCGGTTGGCCTTTTGGCTTTTCAAGAACGACTGGTGCGTACAATCATGGAAGATGATGAAAAGGCGGATGACGAATCCACCAGCAATCATAGCGGCAGGAACAGCAAGCCATACAGAGACGGACAAGCTTGCATAGGCCAATATCCACAATAAAACAAACGGGATGATTGTATTGATCAACTGGCGGATGCCTGCTTTTGTATCAGGTTTCGCAAAGGCTGAAACGCTTTTTTTCAGCTCTCGTTGTTTATCCTTGTTCATAATAACGACTCCTTCATATTTCTTCATGTTACTTATGATAGGAAAAAAACCTCCATTTTATAAGACATAAACGTCAGGACATTTATATGACACTTGTCATGGGTGTTTGTCTATTCTTAGGAGATGAACATGGAAATGAAGTGTTGATGATAAAGGAATGAGTTATTCGCTCTCTTAGTGTAGAAAAGAGATCATCATTAAGATAACGCTTACAATGTGATATAATGGAAGTATAAATTGATACTCTATTATTGGAGGGTTCCCCTATGACCAAACGAATTCTTGTTGCGTACGATGGGAGTGACTTGAGTAGAGAAGCGGTATGGGAAGCAAGGAATCAGGCGTGTGAAACTCCCAATAGGGAAATTCATATCGTATCCGTCGTTAAACCCACAGGTCCAGCAACAAATGCTGCGGTCTCCCATAGTATCGGGGATGAAATGGCAGAGAAGTTTGCCGGAGAAATGGATGGGTTGAAAGAGCAGTTGTCTTCATCTGACGTGGGTGTGATCACAGAGGTCATCATTAGTGATGTACAAGAAAACCCTGGGATTAGTATTTGTAAATATGCGGAGGAGAAAGCGGTGGACTTGATTATTGTTGGTAACCGTGGACTTGGGAAAGTGAAAAAGATGTTATTGGGAAGTGTGAGCAATAACGTCGTCCAGCATGCCTCCTGCCCTGTATTAGTCATGAAATAAAGGAAAAGAAAGCCTGAAGCAACTCCCTTCAGGCTTTCTTTTTTTATGGTTATAGAATTTAGATTTTGCATAATCTGGGCGACCAGGTCATACATATATTTCCATTTATGCAGTGTAAGGATCATCCATCAACGCTAGGTAGATTCAGACGCCTAAGTCTACCCAAGTCGAGAAGGCTGAATCCGATCTTGGATAGGATCGGGAGGAAGATGAATGCTGTGGTTTCTGTGGCTTGCTGCGTCCACCCGACTCC
Source organism: Halobacillus trueperi (assembly GCF_003386945.1). NCBI lineage: Bacteria > Bacillati > Bacillota > Bacilli > Caryophanales > Bacillaceae > Halobacillus > Halobacillus trueperi. The sequence goes on from NZ_QUAE01000004.1 coordinate 164,570, forward strand.
TGAAGGACCTATGATCCAGGCGGTCGGGTAACAGACCCAAAAAGCAGTCAAGTAAGCAGCGGTTCGCTTACAATATAACCACTCATCGTGTCACCTCAATCCTAATCGCCTCTCATTCTAGTCAAAAGAATGGAGGACTAGACATTTACAAATTCTGGCGTACCAGGTCTTACATAAATTTCCACTAAACATAATAAAAGACAGTTTGTTCCCGCTGCAGTCTTTTGATAAACGGGGGTTGGCCGCTTTTGTGTTTAAACTATAAAACTGGGGCCTTATCTTTGTGTTTGCTACACGTTGCCGAATGTAAGCGCTATTCGTTACAATTTTCTTAACAGTTCAAACATTATTACTTCCATTCCACCTAACGAGCCCACTTGGTGAATCAATAGGAGAATGATGAAAGGGTGTGGTGATCTTGGAAGCCATCAGTAAGAACTTTTTCTTATACCTTTCCAACAATAAGTTGTTAGATCGCTTTGCTAAGCGCTTTGGCAGTAAATTTGGGGCTGACAAGATAGTAGGGGGAGAGACGTTCTCCCAGGCAATTCCATTAATACAGCAATTGAACCATGAGGGTTTGGTCGTTACGGTTGACCATTTAGGAGAGTTTGTAGACTGTGAGGAAGAATCCAGAGACCGCGCAGGTGAATGCATCCGTTGTATTCAACAGATTGCGAGTAACCAGCTGCAGTCGGAAGTATCTCTTAAACTGACATCGCTTGGACTGGACATCAGTCGCGAGTTGGTTATGGAAAACATGGAACTTATTTTGAAAGAAGCCCAAAAGCATGACATTACGGTCACCATTGATATGGAAGACTCGTCACGGTGCGGGGCTACCTTAGATATTTATCAGGCGTTGAAAGAGGACTACCCGAACTTGGGCACAGTCGTTCAATCTTACCTTTATCGCTCCGATGAGGACCTTGATCGTCTGAATGATTGTCAACCTTACTTGCGCCTTGTAAAAGGGGCTTATAAGGAATCGGGGAAAGTCGCTTTTCCTGAGAAGCATCTTGTCGACGATAATTTGAAGCATCTGATTAAGAAAAACTTGTTGAACGGCAACTATACAGCCATTGCAAGTCACGATGATGCGATCGTCGATTACACGAAAAAGCTTGTGGAAGAACACAACATTCCGAAAGACCGCTTTGAATTCCAGATGCTTTACGGCATGAGGAATCAAATGCAGAAAGATCTTCTTGAAGAAGGGTACAAAGTGAGAGTGTACCTTCCTTATGGAGAAGATTGGTACGGGTACTTCATGAGAAGGCTCGCCGAAAGACCAGCGAACATCGCCTTTGCATTAAAAGGTGTTTTCAGTAAATAAAACTTCTACACATTAGAAAGGGGAATATTATCATGGTCCAGCCTTATAAACACGAACCATTCACAGACTTTACAATTGAAGAAAACAAAAAAGCTTTCGAGGAAGCGCTGAAGCAAGTGAAAGAAGAATTAGGGCAGCATCATGATCTTCTCATCGATGGCGACCGCATTCGCACAGACAATACGATTACTTCTACAAACCCTGCGGACACGAAGCAGGTCGTAGGTACCGTATCAAAAGCGAACGAAGATTTAGCTGAAAAAGCTGTCCAGTCAGCAGCGACTGCTTTTGAAGACTGGAGAAAATGGGATCCACGTGCTCGCGCTGAGCTGTTGTTCCGTGCGGCCCACATCATCCGTCGTCGTAAGCATGAATTTTCCGCTTATCTCGTGTATGAAGTAGGGAAGCCATGGAAAGAGGCGGATGCTGATACAGCAGAAGCGATTGACTTCCTTGAGTACTACGGCCGTCAGATGATCGAATTGAAAGAAGGAAAACCGGTAGAAAGCCGTCCTGGAGAGCAAAACCGCTATATTTATACATCCACAGGCGTTGCCGTTGTCATCCCGCCTTGGAACCTTGCGTTTGCCATCATGGCAGGTACAACGGTCGCTCCTCTCGTCACAGGAAGCACCGTCGTCATGAAGCCGGCAAGTAACAGCCCGGTCATTGCAGCGAAATTCGTAGAAGTACTGGAAGAAGCAGGTCTACCGAAAGGCGTCTTGAACTTCGTACCAGGAAGTGGTGGCGAAGTCGGTGACTATCTTGTCGACCACCCGAAAACGGCCCTGATTTCCTTTACTGGTTCCCGTGATGTCGGCACACGCATCATCAAGCGTGCTTCAGAAATTCAAGAAGGTCAGAATCACTTGAAACAAGTCATCGCTGAAATGGGCGGTAAAGACACCGTCGTCGTCGATAAAGAAGCGAATATTGAAACAGCGGTCGATGCCATCATCGTCTCCGCCTTCGGGTTCTCTGGTCAAAAATGTTCTTCCGGTTCCCGCGCCGTCGTTCACGAAGATGTGTATGACGAAGTGTTGGAAAAAGTAAAAGAACGCGCCGAGCAGCTGACTGTCGGAAATGCATCTGAAGAGAACGTCTACATGGGACCGGTCGTTGACCAGGGCGCTTATGATAAGATTATGAGCTACATGGAGATCGGAAAAGAAGAAGGACGCCTTGTCACTGGTGGTAAAGGTGACGATTCGAAAGGTTACTTCATCGAGCCGACGGTCTTTGCAGATCTTGCTCCAGACTCCCGTATGCAGCAGGAAGAAATCTTCGGACCGGTGGTCTGCTTCACAAAAGCGAGAAACTTTGATGAAGCGATTGATATTGCCAACAACACAGAATACGGCCTGACAGGTGCTGTCATTTCTGATAATCGTGAGCACCTGGAAAAAGCGAAATATGATTTCCACGTCGGAAACTTGTACTTCAACCGTAACTGTACAGGAGCCATCGTCGGTTATCAGCCATTCGGCGGCTTCAAGATGAGTGGTACCGACTCCAAAGCCGGCGGACCTGACTACCTTGCTCTTCACATGCAAGCGAAGACGATCTCTGAAATGTTTTAAAAAAGCCTAAGGCTCTCCCAAACTTGGGGGAGCTTTTTTCATACTACATAGGTGCTTCTTATCCTGTGCTCGGTTCCGTTACGGATAGGTGGTGAAAAGGGGATGGGCAGTGCGATTGCCGTCCACGCAAAAAACCTGATTCACCCATAATGTATTGGATGCTTGTGGTTCAGATTATAGCAAGGGATACCTGTTAGGGAACCATTGTTTCACGATAAATAAAGCCTTGGTTATATATTTCTTTTTCTTTCCATCCACAACCGATATAATGGAGGGTAACGATACATGACATTCAACCTACTCGGAAAGGTCAGGATTCCTATGGAAGTCAAAGAGTTGATCCTTCAGGCAGAAGATATTCATAAAGCGACAGAGCTGATCAGTTCAAAGTTGAAGAAGCCTGTCATTATTGAAAATAAGAATTTCGAATTGATTGCTTATAGTTCAACGTTTGATGATTTCGATCAGACACAGCAGAAAACGATCCTTTCGAAAAAGTGTCCGATCTTCATTATTGATCGTTTAAAGAAGGAAGGCATTGTCACTCGTCTGGAAAAACAATCGGACCCTATCCGCGTCCATCCCATGGAGGATCTTGGATTTCAACAGCGGGTCGTCATTGCAGCCAAACACCTTGGACATACGCTGGGTTACGTGTGGGTTCAGGAATCGGAGCAATCTTTGAACGAAGAGGAAATGGAATTTTTAGAGGAAATCACCGGACATCTCGGGAAGTTGATCTATGATCAGTTCATGAAAGAGAACGCCAAAGAAGGGCGGAAAGAGGAGCTTCTCTGGCAGCTGCTTCATCATGAATATGCCAGCGAAAGCCAGTTTCGTCATGATGCCTCTCTCGCTCAACTTAAGATCCCGGATCGATTTTCAATTGTCGTTTTTTCAGTCACTGCTCCTCAATACAAATCGATGCTGGATGATTTGGAAAACACCGTAAACCGCTTCCGGACGAACCGTCATTTGTATTACTTGAAGACCGAATTTCAGTTGATTCTGTTCATTGAAGGAAGAGAATCCGACCGCTTTTCATCTAGGAATATTGCCCGTGACCTTATTGATGTCGTCAAAGTGGAAACAGGGGAGGAAGATTTTTATCATTTCCTCATTGGTGTCGGGAAGGAATACACGAAGATTTATTACATGCGAAAAAGCTTCCTCGAAGCGTTGGAAGTCATCGAAACGGCGAACTTCATCGGCCCGCGTCCCGAAACGATGCCACGTGAGTTCCCAAAACTTGGCCTGTACCGATACTTAGCGGCGTTGTACGAAAAAAACAGTTCGGAGGATTACTACAGTGAAGATTTGCTGACGTTGATCAAAAATGACACGACGAAGCAGACGGATCTCCTCTTCACATTGGAAGCTTATCTTGCTAACAACGGAAAAGGAAAGCAGACGGCGAGTGAACTGTTCATCCACCCCAATACGCTGAATTACAGGATCAAGCAAATCCAGGAGCTGACGAACATCGATTTCTCTGATTTCAATATGAAAGCTTATTTATATACCGAGTTGTTGTTACTGAATAATGTAGATAGCTATTATGAACGATACAAAGCAGCGTTGCAAAAATAAAAGGAGGGGGCATCCATCATGTCCCCTCCTTTTCCTTATGCCTGGACGGCACATTCGTAAGTTTTATAACCACCGCTCAAATTCTTGGCTTGATAACCGTTGTGTGTGAGAATTGTGGTTGCCAAATACCCTCTTAAACCTACCTGGCAGTGTACATATACAGGACGATCCTTAGGCAGTTCATTCAATCGGTCCCGTAGTTCTCCTAAAGGAATGTTGATGGACCCTTCAATAGCTCCGTTTTCTCTCTCTTTCGGTTCTCTGACATCTACAATGATTTCCCCTTTTGCAAGGAGGTCCGCTACTTCATGGTAGTGAAAAACAGATACATCACCATCCATCACATTGGAAGCCACGTACCCCGCCATGTTGACAGGGTCTTTAGCTGAAGAATACGGAGGGGCATAGGCCAATTCCAAATCTGCCAGATCGGTTACCTTTAAGTCCCCTTTGATAGCTGTAGCGATCACATCAATTCTTTTCTCTACTCCTTTAATGCCGACACCTTGGGCCCCTAGTAGTCTTCCTGTGTTCGGATCGAACAGCAACTTTAAGGATATCGGACTTCCGCCAGGATAATAGGACGCGTTTGACGCCGGATGAATGTGAATAGCTTCATAATCTTTGTGAAGAGCTTTTAAAAGTTTTTCGTTATTTCCGGTAGTCGCAACGGTAAGGTCGAAAACTTTTGCTACAGATGTTCCCAAAGTACCTGAATAGGATACGGGTTGCCCATGGATGTGGTCGGCAACCAAACGCCCTTGTCGGTTGGCCGGCCAGGCAAGTGGGATCATCGCAGGGGTTTGCTGGATGTAATCTTTGACTTCTATCGCATCTCCGATCGCATAAATGTTCTCATCCTTCGTTTGAAGGTATTCATTTACGAGGATGCCGCCACGGGCTCCGATATCAAGATCCGCTTTTTTAGCAAGGTCGTTTTCAGGTTGGACACCAATGGACAAGATTGTTAAATCGCTATCAATGGAACGGCCGCTCTGTAAAAGGATTTTGTTCCCCTTGTCTCCAAATGCCTGGACACCGTCATTGAAAATTAAGTTCACTCCATGGTTTTTCAGCTCTTTATTTACTATGCTTGCCATTTCGTAATCAAGAGGGGCCATCACCTGGTTGCCAATTTCAACAATCGTCACCTGTACCCCGCGATGGACAAGGTTTTCAGCCATTTCCAAACCGATGAACCCTCCACCAATAATGACGGCATGTTCAGGTGCTTTTTCGTCCACCCACGCTTTAATTTTATCCGTATCAGGGACTGTACGTAGAGTAAACAGATTTTCTGCTTCTTGTAATCCTTTGAAAGGTGGAACAATAGGCTTTGCCCCAGGAGATAAAATGAGTGTATCGTATGTTTCCTCATACATTTCCCCTGTATCCACTTTGCGAATGGTGAGCGTTTGTTTCTCCCGGTCAATCTTTATGGCTTCACTAAGGTTACGGATATCCAGATTGAATTTTTTTGACATGCCTTCGACGGTTTGGACAAGGAGCCGGTCTCGGTCGGTAATCACTTCTCCTATATAATAGGGTAAACCGCAGTTTGCGAAAGAAATGTAAGGTCCTTTTTCAATCATGATGATTTCATTTTCTTCACTCAGGCGTCTTAGTCTGGCTGCAGCAGTTGCACCACCGGCCACACCGCCCACAATGATAATTTTTTTAGACATCGTAATCCTCCCCTTCTTTCCTTAATGTGAAACCTTTCACATTAAGTCTTATCTATAGTTTACTCTGAGTTTCCCTAAAATACAATATACCCCCTCGTGTATATTTTGTGACAATCTTTTTCCAATGAAAAAGAGGATTCGTGCATGAGGGGCTTCTGACGTTGTAAGATAAAGATAGTGGAAAAGGAGATGGTGATCCGATGGTAGATGAAATGAAGCTCATTCAGCAGCACTTAGCCAATGAACGCACCTATTTAGCTTGGATCCGGACGAGTATCGCCCTTGTCGGGATCGGGTTTTTAGCTACAACGGTCCATATTTCAGCCCTTCCGACGGCAGGGGAGTTGGCGAACAGTCTGGCTATGCTCGTCAGTATTTCCTCCTTGTTTCTTGGCGTAATGACGATTATTGGTGCGACTGTGAACTATTATCATACGCGGAAGAACATCAATGAGAACCGCTTTGTATCTTCCCACCGAATTATTGTCTACATGACTTCTGTGGCCTTTTTGCTGTTTATATTGGTGACCACGTATTTATTTTTTGTATAATACTAGAAAAAGCCTCGCTGACTTTTCAGCGAGGCTTTCCTTGTGTTGGATTTTTTTAAGCGTTACTGAATTCACCTTCATCCGGACGGGATTTTTTAATGAAGAAAGCCATGATGAAACCGGCAACGGCAAAGATCCCAGCAACAATAAAGGAGACGTTTACTCCATGAATCAGGCCTGTCACTCCTTCAGAAGGAATGGTCTTGCTCGTCATGACAGAAACGAGCATGGCCGTACCAACGGCCCCTGATACTTGGCGCATCGTATTGTTCATGGCTGTCCCGTGTGGCATCAAATGCTGTGGCAGCTGGTTAAGTCCTGCTGTGGTCACAGGCATCATCACCATAGCAATTCCGAACATACGGACACAATTGACGAGAGCCAAGTATAGAAAGGTCGTCGATGGATCAAGGTTTGTAAACAGGAATGTAGAAACCGTGAGCAGTCCGAGACCGATGATGGCAAGCCAGCGCGCACCGAATTTATCAAAAAGACGACCGGTAATCGGGTTCATAATTCCCATTAACAATGCGCCCGGCAAAAGCATCAAGCCTGACTCGAAAGCCGTGAATCCAAGCATGTCCTGCATGAGAATTGGTAAAATGACCGCCCCACCGATCATGGAAATAAAAACAATCATCCCCAGGGCGGTCGTCAGGGTGAAGACTTTATATTTGAAGATACGGAATTCCAAAATCGGTTTTTCCAATTTCATCTGTCGGGTGATGAAAAGCGTCAACGTGACCGCTCCGACAGCTAAAGAAAGGAGCACCTCTTTACTTAAAAAGCTGGCACTGCCGGCTACACTGAATCCATATAAAAGTCCGCCGAAACCGAACGTGGACAGGATGATAGAAATCGGATCGACTTTCGGGAACGTTTGCTTTGTTACGTTTTTCAAAATGAAGTAAGCGACGATCAAGTCTGCAATTGCAATCGGCAAAATAACGAAGAACAAGCTTCTCCATGGGAACTGCTCGACGAGCCAGCCGGACAATGTCGGTCCGATGGCCGGAGCAAAGGCAATGACGAGACCGAACATGCCCATTGCTGATCCTCTTTTTTCAATAGGGAAAACAAGGAACATAATTGTCTGCATTAAAGGAAGGATAATCCCGGCACCAGAAGCCTGTAACACTCTTCCTGTTAAAAGAACCGAAAAGTTAGGGGCGATCCCGCAGACAAGTGTACCGAAAGCGAACAATCCAACAGCTGTCATGAAGAGTCCTCTCGTAGAAAAACGTTCAATTAAAAAGGCTGTAATAGGGATCATGATTCCGTTCACTAACATAAAGATCGACTGCAGCCATTGCGCTGTATTCGCGTCCAAATTCAAATCGGCCATAATGTGAGGCAGGGCCGTAGCTAACAGGGTCTGGTTTAATATAGCTACAAAGGCGCCTGAAATAAGCACGATCATCAAAGGGACACGATTAATTTCTTGAGATGACATGATTTAACCTTCTTTCTAAATTACTTAGGCAACTAATGAAATATCATACCATAAGAAAGATGATTTGTTCAGTATCCTGCATATAATTCCTATTAAAAAATTAGGCCTCTAATATTATATCGCCGAAAAAACAACGCCTGCTCATGGCAGACGTTGTTTTGCTTAGGCTGTTTTCTTTTTTCCGAAGTAAAAGAGTCCGAAAAAGATACCGATTGCTGTCATGGCGACCGCTACGATCAACGTCGGCCAAGGCCCGAATTGAGCAATGAACGGAACGGATAAGGCCGTCACAAAGCCTCCGCCTAAGAAGGGTTCATAAAAGAGTTGTTTGTATCCGAATGCTTCAAAAGCAGGGGACTCGTTGTCAGGGTCGACGACGCGCATCAATAGTAACCCTGTTGCAGTGACACCCATCGATTGTCCAAAGTCTCCAATTCCACGTTCAAACCAGTACTGCGGAATCATTCTAGGAGCAAGCACGAGGAAACCGAACAAGTTCCATGCAATCCCTGCAGCCGCTAGAATGACAAATGGAACGAGGTATTCACCGATGACATCCAATGATACTGTAGAGATCGCCGACAGAATAAGGATATCAAGCGCAAGTCCTTGAATTCTGTTGATCATTCTTCGATCAACAAGGTTGTACTTGTCCTTTTTGCTGAAAAAGATTTGAAGAGCGATTCCGCCGATCATCGCGAGCGGGAATAATGGAATATAGCTCATAAAATCCGAACCTATGGTGATAGACTCAAGACCAATCAATCCTTGCAACAATAACCAACCAAGTAAAATAGCTATAAATACGATGGATAAATGGAAAGATAAGGGTTCAATTGATTCCGGACGTAAGGTCATTTTCCCCGCTGGTTCACGGTTTTGATACTCCATAACTCCACGCTTTCTCAAATCAGAAAAGTCTTCCACGTCTTCAATCACTTTTGTCTTTTTATTACGAACACCCCAGTTGATGAGGATGATCCCAAAAATGACACCGGATAATACACCGATCGTCGCAAGGCCGATGGCTAAATCGAAAGCTTCGGCAAAACCAAGCTCTTCGAAAGTGCTCGCCATACCGGCAGCCGTCCCGTGACCACCCTCAAAAGCGACCTCAATCAAAGCTCCTGACATGGCAGGGAGGTCAAAGAAAGGAACTAAGACGAGGACGGCAAGTGTAATCCCGACCACATACTGCCCCCAGCCAACAGACCATCCAAGCGCCAACTGTGGACCAGCGTAATGCCAAATATCTTTTAACTTAGGAATGGCAGCTCCGAGAAAAAGCGAAGCAAATACCACATTGATCATGAGTCCAGGAAGGGCAGACCAAACCTCGGTAATGGCTTCTGTCATGACACCATTCGAGAAAAAGCTGTCTTCCGGCATGAATTTTCCGAGTACTTGTGGACCAAGGAAGAGTGCAATAAACCCACCAATAATGGATGAGGGTAAGAATAAATTTTGTAATAACGTCCATTTGACGCGGATGATTTTACCGATCAAAAGGAAGACACCGATATAAAGGAGTGCGAAGCCTATTTCATTCGGAGTCATATGGTCACCTCTTTCTTACTGGGGTTATGTTTTCCCATTTGAGTAGTTTTAATATATACTCACTTTCCCTGGTATTTCTTTTGTTGAAACTACATTTTTTATAAAATCTTTGTCGATTTATAACTTTTTCAACTAAATCTGCCTTTTCTGGAAGGCTAAGTTTTGAGATGTTTGTTGTGTGGATAGGGTTTTCGGGGAATGGCTCGCTTTCCGCGGGAGCGCGGTGAGCCTCCTCGGACTGCGTCCTGTGGGGTCTCACCAAGCACTTTTTCCCCGCAGGAGTCTCCTCATTCCCCTCCGCCCCTTTGCCATATAAGTATCTCGAAACCACTTCTCGGATAAGTAGCTATCCAGCTTGATGGGAGAGTATGAATAAACTCCCAACCACCCCTGACGCCAAACAAGGCCACGAACCCCGATCTCGAAATCAAGTCTTCTACAATCCTGCCATATAGCGAAAAAACCCCCGTCTGTTTAGGACGGAGGATTTCGGGTTTTTAGGATTGATTCTTTTCGGTTTTATTAATGAGTGAAGTTCCGACAAGGTCGCCGGTTACGTTTAGGGCTGTCGCTCCCATACCGATTAGAACGTCAACGGAGGCAAGGAGGGCGACAGCTTCCATAGGCAGTCCTACTTGTGAAAACACAGTCGCAATCATAATGATTCCGGCACCTGGGACTCCAGCTGTTCCGACAGAAGCGAGTGTTCCAACAATGACGATTTGAAGGATGGAGACAAAGCTTAATGGATCACCAATAATGTTAGCAGCGAATACAGCAGATACCGCAATTCGAATAGCTGCACCATCCATATTGATCGTCGCTCCTAAAGGAAGGCTGAAGCCATATAAACTTTTATTCAACCCCATGTTCTTCGCAGCATTTAGTGTAACAGGCAGCGTACCTGAACTGCTCTGTGTAACAAAGGCTGTTAACATCGGAGTGCGTGCTTCTTTGAAGAAAGCATTCGGCTTTCGCTTGCTCATAAATAGGAAAAGAATATAAATAGCTAATTGTACAAGTAAACCTACATAAAGGACGACGATGAAGTTCCCTAACTCCAATAGCGTGTTCGCCCCTTGTGTACCAACGACTTCAGCAATAATCGCAAATATGCCGATGGGTACATATTGAAGGATTCCCTTCATGACGATTAAAGTCGCTTCATTCAAAGCGTTTATAACTTTGTACAAATGCCCTCCCAGACTTTGATAAGCGTTGGTCGACCGCATGTAAGAGAGCGCCAAACCAAAGACGAACGCAGTAAAGATGATTCCGAGCAAGTTCATTTCCGTTAAGGCTGTAAGAATATTTTCAGGCACGATGTTTAAGAGCACGCTGGTGACTCCAGGATTATCAGGAACATCCACGGTTTCATTCCCAAGACTCATCCCTGTACCCGGATTAAACAAAGTTGCGACGGACACGCCCACTAATATAGCAAGGGCAGAAGTGCCAAGGTAATAAAGGAAGACCTTTCCTCCCATGCGTCCCAATGAACCGATGTTCGTCTGATTAATCCCAACTATAAGGGTAAACAGAATTAACGGTACAATAATAAATTTCAGAAGACGGAGCAATAGGTCACCAAAAGGGGCCAGAACAGCCGCGTCTTCTCCGAACAGGAGACCGACGGATACACCGAGCACCAGGGCTACGGTGATTTTTTTAATCAATGATGTTTGTGTGTAGATTCTCCACAACTTACTCATGGTGAACCCCTCCTTTTTATTAATATTTAAACAGAATAATACTGATTGGTTTACTAAGGTTTACTAGAGTAAGATAAGGCATGTGGTCAAGGATGTCAACGGTGTTGCTTACCATTTACATACTCTTAATCAAAGCCTTCCTCATATCCCATATTTTATCTTCTATATAAATTCTCTATTGTAGAAAGGCTCAGTTTTGATAAATTTTTTGAGGTGTTCCAGGGCTTTGTGGGAAGGGGCGCTTTCACGCAGCCAAAACTCTTATAAACATCTCGAAATCGAGCCTTCTACTATCCTGCCATATAGTTAAGTATTGCTCAAAGGATAGGGGTTACATGCGGGGTGGATAAGGGTACTAGGCTCAAAAAGCGTAAAGGAAGTGACGTGTGTGGAGGAGAATAATGTCGTTGCTCTTGCAGGGGCGAGTGGATATATAGGACAGAACTTAATGGAAAAGCTGAGAGGCCGTGCTGACATCATCGCTCTATCCCGGAATGGAGACGAAAAGGAAGACAGTGACCAAGTGACTTGGCGATCGTGCGATTTATACTCGATGGCTGATGCAGAAAAAGGCCTCGATGGAGCGGATATCGCTGTATATCTTGTGCACTCGATGATGCCCTCGGCTAAGTTGACCCAGGGATCTTTTGAAGATATGGATGTCATCCTTGCTGATAATTTCGCTCAGGCTGCAAAAAAAGTAGGAGTGAAGCAAATCGTTTATTTGAGCGGCATCATCCCTGAAGACCAACCAGGACTTTCCCGTCATTTGAAGAGTCGACTTGAAGTGGAAAAGATCCTAGGGGCATATGGAGTGCCTGTGACAACGATCCGTGCAGGACTTATCGTCGGCCCAAGAGGGTCTTCGTTTCCGATATTGAAAAAGTTAGTCAAGCGTCTTCCTTTTATGGTTCTTCCACAATGGACAAAAACGAAAACGCAGCCAATCGCCTTATCGGACGTGATCGGGTCGCTCGATCAAAGTATCGGCGAAGAGTGCTTAAAAGGACGTTCGATAGACGTTGGAGGTCCGGATATGATGACTTATGAGGAGATGATGAAGAAAGTGGCAGGCGTTATGGGCAGAAAACCTTTAATGGTCAATGTCCCTTTTTTGACCATTGATTTGTCTAAGTTATGGGTAAGACTCGTGACAGGAGCACCAAAAGAAATGGTGTACCCACTCATTGAAAGTCTTATTCATCCAATGGTCGCCCAGTCCCAAAATAAAGTGGATGGAATCAGTGAAGGGAAAACTCCTTTCGAGGAAGCGGCCGAGTGCGCTCTGAAAGAGGAAGAAAAGCAACCCAAAGAAAAATCGAACAGACCTAACCTCCCTGCCATGCAGGATGATGTCCGCTCTGTCCAGCGTATCCCGCTCCCTCAGGGCCATTCTGCAGACTGGATTGGGAAGTACTATGTGAAGTGGTTGGAAAAGGTGTTGAATCCATGGGTGAAAACAACCGTAGATGAAACCCACTGTTGTCATATTGGGGTGATCTTTAATGACATCCCCCTACTGGACTTCACCTATTCAGCCGAAAGAAGCACGAAGGACCGTGCCTTATATTATATATCGGGGGGCCGGTTGACTAACAAAGAGAAAAACGTCAGGGGAAGACTTGAATTTAGGAAAATTCCGGGGAAAGATGAAGCGATTGTAGCCATTCATGACTATATGCCATCATTGCCATGGTTCTTATACAAATACACCCAGGCAAAGGCACATTTGATCGTCATGGCCTTGTTCCGCAGGCATTTGGAGAAATGGAGGACACATGAGCAATCGTTTCAAGTTCATGAATAATTTCAGGTAATTGAAACATAATAACCGTGTAAGACATTATGTTTTACACGAGGTGATTAGGATGGGCAACAAGGAGAAAAAGCCGGATCGCCAGTTCAAGGAAAGAAAGAGTCATGGCGAACACCGGAATGGCCGAAAAGCTCAATTCAAAAACCACAGTACACATTTCGGAGAAGTTCCGAATGAGTACGTCGACCGTGAGCGTTTAGGATACAACGCTGACGCGTAACCAAATCCCCCACACGGCATAATGCCGTGTGGGGGATTTTCTTTCCATTCATAAACCCACGTAGTTCAACTATATGGCAGGATTCTTGAAGACTCGATTTTGAGATGATTTCGGGGTTCGTTGCTTCGTTTGAGCGTCAGGGGTGGTTGGAAAGCGAGTGGCTTCCATTCGATGCATGTGAGAAACGACCCCCTTTACCAAAGGAGGTTGTCTTCCACTATCCTTTTGTTATATGCATAAAGCGCTCTATAACAAGCTTTCCGCATGTAAAATAGCGTCCTTGGGAGTTGATTCCCCTCCAATTAACATGTGCATAAAAGCAGCTTATTCCAGAAGTGGTTTCGAGATACTAATATGGCAAAGGGGCGGAGGGGAATGGCGAGACTCCTGCGGGAAAAAAGTGCATGGTTAGACCCCACAGGACGCAGTCCGAGGAGGCTCGCCGCGCTCCCGCGGAAAGCGAGTTATTCCCCGCAGCCCCCATCCACTCTACAAAAGTCTCGAAATTTAGTCTTCCACAATAGGGAGCGTTTGGGGAAGAAGTGGAATCTTACTTAACTGTTCGATCATTTAAGTCGATATTACTAGAAGAGAGAGTCAACTTAAGGGGGATGAACATGGGTTTATTCATGACAAAGAAAAAAGAGGAAGTCAGGCCGCTTGGGGAAGGGTTTACCGGGGTCATTAACATACCAAAAGATTCTGATCTACATACACAGTTTAAAATGGTTCATCTTAGTGAACAGGATTTGGCGATCCTGCAATCATTAAAGCCAATGATCAGTAATCACATTGATCGAATCGTGACCCAATTCTATAAAAATTTGGAAAATGAACCATCCTTAGAACGGATCATCAATCATCATAGTTCTATCGATCGTTTAAAACAGACATTGACGGTTCATATTCAGGAAATGTTCAACGGTACGATTGATATCACTTTTATTGAAAAAAGAAAAAGAATTGCGACCGTGCATTTAAAAATTGGGCTGGAACCGAAATGGTACATGTGTGCTTTCCAGGACCTATTATTATCGTTCATGGACATTTATGAACAGGAGCTTCCAAGTGAGCATTATGGTCAGGCAACACGTGCAACGACTAAAATCCTAAATATTGAGCAGCAGCTCGTTCTTGAGATGTTCCAGGAAGAAGCAGAGGAGCTCCGTCAGGTTGAAGTGGAGAAAAGGGAAGAGGCGTATCGTAGAGTGGATCAAATGTCTGAAGAGGTAGCAGCTGTCTCTCAACAGGCGAGTGCATCCACAGAGCAATTGACGGAACAGACAGATAAAATTGTCGGTGATTCCAAAAAAGGTTCCAAAGTCGCCCAACAAGTGGAGCAGCAGTCGATGGATGGGAAGAAGCGCCTGGAAATTCAGCAAAAACAAATGAACCAGATTCAAGAAAACATCAATGAAATCTCTGGGGACATGGAAAAGTTGAAGCATGTCGCTGAAGAAATCAGTAAAATAGTAACGATCGTTTCTTCCATTGCAGAACAAACGAATTTACTCTCATTGAATGCGTCGATTGAAGCCGCAAGAGCTGGTGAGCACGGCGCAGGTTTTACCGTGGTCGCAAATGAAGTACGGAAGTTGTCTGAGCAGACGCAGAATTCAGTAGCAGAGGTGTCAGATTTAATCTCCACTACAAGTGGCCAGATCCACAACGTTTCTAGTAATGTCGGCAACATCAACACCATGATTTCTGAAGGTGCAGATAGCATGGATCAAATCAATCAATTTTTCACTGAAATTGTATCTGCGATGGGCCAAAACAAAGCGTATAATGCAGGGATTGAAGCAGAACTTGAACAATTCGCTCAGGTCATCGAGGAAATCAATGGGGCGGTTTATAAGGTGGCGGCTTCTTCTCAACAGTTGACGGAGCTTACAGATTAGATGTGAAGAAGCGAACCATAGCCAAATTTCAGGTTCTCACCAATGTATTAATCAAGATTTCATGGGGGCGTTTACATTTCACGGTCAGACGGGGGGAGCGGAGTTTTTACTTTTTTAGTCCGGCTGCCCTTGTCATTTTTCTGTTAAACGCAATCGGTTCCTATAAAGCTTTTAGAACCTGGAATGGAACGGGGGGGGGAGAACCCGGATACGAGAAGAGGGGGAATGCCTTAAAATTAAGCGCTTCCCGTTCTCAATCCTGACTCTCAAGCCAATCTTTCAATACAATGGCATGGTTCTGCTTTTCATTTTTTGCTCCATACAAAAGAACTACCCGGTGGTTTTGAGCGATCTCTTGCAATTCTTTTTTCTTTGATTTTGCCTCCTCAGATTGGTGCAGTTCTTTTTTGTACTTGGATTCAAATTCATTGAATTTGTCAGGGTCATGATTAAACCATTGTCTGAGGGAAGAGGTTGGCGTGAGTTCTTTAGCCCATTCATCCAGTTGCGCCTTTTCTTTTGAAATACCCCGTGGCCACACACGATCAATGAGGACCCGGTATCCTCCTGTTTGTTTTTCCTCATCGTAAATACGTTTTAAAACGATGGACATGTATGTTTCCTCCTCCTTTGTTGTGAAAAATAAGAAGCCCTGCACGTTGGTGTGCCGGGCTTCTTTAATGAAAAATTGAATTAGCGTTGAGGATTAACCTCTACGACTTTTTCTTGTGGTACCGTTGCATTTTCCTCATCCGAATCTTCTGAAAGCTCGTCCTTCGCTTCTTTGGCTTTATCTCCAACTTCCTGCAAGTCTTCTCCGGCATCTTTCGCAGTGTTTATAATTTCTTCAGACTCTTCTTTAATATCTTTCGCTTTATCAGCAATTTCTTTTCCTTGGTTGTTAAATACATCTTGAACGGTTGCGGCTGCTTCACTTACAATGTTCACGACATTGCGGACGCGTGTGACAAGGTCATCTTTTTTCGCGGATGGATTTTCTTTCACCTCAGAAGCATAGCCGGAAACCGCATCTTTCGTTGAACGAGTGCCTTCTTTCAGACGCTTTCTTTCTGTAGGATCTTTAATAAGAATGAAAGCCCCGCCGACTAATGCTCCTGTTAAAATAGCAATCGGCAGTTTTTTGTTGCCTCTTTTTTTAGGTGTTTGTGGTTGCTGGTTTACATTTTGATTTACATTTTGGTTTTCCATTAGGAAATTCCCCTTTCGGTTGTTAAATTTTTTTGTGCTTCGATACGCATTTTTTCTTTTGTCGCCTGGATGTCTTCATATTGATTTCTACCCGTATCATAAAATTCCTCTTTTTTGCGGTCATACTTCATTTTTGAAACGGACGGTTCCTTGATCCATATCCTCAAAGCTAATCCACTGACGAAACCGGCGATGATGCCGATGATCCATTCGAGTGCCTTCATGATGAAGTGGTCTCCAACTGAGCGGCTTTCAATGCTTTTCGTTTTTGTGAAAAGTAATACGTTAAAGCAAGAGCTCCATAAACACCACGCCAACCTTCTTCGTTAATTTTTTGTTCGCCTTCATGGGTTGTTTGCTTCAGTGAATAAGTCATATCAACAAGAGAGGACGTAAGCTTCCTTGAAGATTCACCGATATCCCCGACGATATAGAAAAGAGGACTGAGAGCCCGAATCTTTTCATTGACGTCTGCTAATGTGTCGTTACTGTGGTGCAGGACACCTGTCGTTTCTTTCATGACAGAATCCAGTTGCTCTGGCAGTTGATCTACGGTTTTTTTGACACCGCCAAGGACACCTGCCAAGTTGTTCAATGCTTTAATGAGGAAGATAGAGACAATCGCAAAAGCGATTCCGATAATTAAAACACCGATTCCTAAAAAGTCCATTTAAAAAACCTCTCTTCTTTAGTGTACTTTTTTTCTCTTCCATTTCAGATAAAGTTCAATAGCTGCATCTCCCCAGCGGAGCGCTTTTGTGACTTTTTCATCTCTTTCATGAGAAGCGTGTGCGACACTTTCAGAAACGCCTTGAATGGATTGATTGACATGTCCGACCGTGGTACCGACATTGTCAAGGGCATCCATCAGACCATCAAGCGTCTTTGTCTTGGTTTCAATATCTGAAGCGATGTAATTCGTTTTCTTAAGTAAGCTCTCTGATTCTGTTGTGATACCCTGCATCTGCCCTTCAACCTTTTCTAACGTCTGTGAAACACTCGTCATTGTACTCGATGCAGCTTTCAGTGTTTTCACAACGAAGATGGCTATGAATGCAAAGGCAATCGCGATGATGAGTAAACTAATTCCCGCTAATGACATGACTCTTCACCTCTTTTATGTTTTAGGATTTCTCTAACTGCTTTTTGGCAATAGAGAAAAAAAGCCACCGGAGCATCTGCCTCCAGCTGACCCGATTAATTCTTGTAAAGCTATACCACTAATCTTTTTCAATGAAACACTCTCCGCGTTAGAAGTTTATGTAAATTCAAAAGATCGTCCATTTTCCTCAAATTGAGTAAAAGTCGTTTCTTTCTTTTAGTAGGGCCAATGGGCGCTGGGAATCTTCTCACTTATATAAGGAAAACCAACAAAGAATCGGTCCGATCCTCATGACTCCTTCTTCTTAGCCAGCTCAGTCCGTTCGCCGTTGACTGAAACGAATGTAAACCAGATTAGGAAGGAATCTTTGCATTGGAAAGCGAATGCCCCCCATCCACCTGCCTGGAGGAACAGATTAAAAAACAAAAAGCAACTCTTCCAACGACGAATCCCTATTCATCTATCACTATAAAAGTCCTATATTTGGAATCTTTTGTCTGAGTAAGGTTTTTCCATAAAAGGAAGAGGGAAGTACATATTTATGCAAGCGCTTACTTATAAACGTTATTATAAAAGTAAGCAGGAATAATGAGTATGTATAAAAATTCGTCACGATTCGACAAAACTTTTCAGAAAATTTTTATTAATAGCAATTGTAAAAGAGGTTTTCTGATTTTATGATGAATATAGGCAAAAATAAAACACGTAAATTTTTTGCATGTTCATCAACAGAAACTAAAAATCTACTAGTTTAAAGAGGAGTGATGGTGTGGTCCAAGATACAACTTTAGAGCATGATATCTATTTATTCCATGAAGGAAACCTCCGTTACAGTCACAGGCTGCTCGGAGCGCATCCGGATACAAGAAACGGAGAAAAAGGTATCCGTTTCACCGTTTGGGCTCCCCATGCGGTTCAGGTAAGTGTCGTCGGGATGTTCAACGATTGGGACGGCCGGGAGAACCCGATGGAAAAAATCAATGATAACGGAATTTGGATCGCCTTCATTCCGGGTCTTGAAAAAGGCACGATATACAAGTATGAGATATTAACGGCTCACGGACATCTTCAGCTGAAAGCGGATCCATATGCAATATCCAGCGAGCTTCGACCTGATACGGCTTCTGTCGTCTACCCATTAGACAATTACTCGTGGGGGGATGACGAATGGATGAAGCAGAGGAAAGCGAAGAACCCCTATGAATCTCCGATGTCCATCTACGAGCTTCATTTAGGTTCATGGAAAAACATCGAACCTGAGGTCTTCTATAATTACCGGGACTACGCCGATATGGTCATTCCTTACGTCAAAGATCTAGGATACACCCATATTGAACTCCTTCCATTGACTGAGCACCCTTTTGATCGTTCATGGGGCTACCAGGCGACTGGGTACTATTCTGTCACCTCCCGTTATGGAACCCCCGATGATTTCAAGTATTTTGTCGACCAGTGTCATAAATATGGGATCGGTGTCATATTGGATTGGGTTCCGGGTCATTTTTGTAAGGATGCCCATGGGTTACGCCGGTTCGATGGTGAAGCTCTCTATGAATATGCTAATCCCAGTAAGGCGGAGAAAACACAGTGGGGCACGCTCACATTCGATTTTGCTAGAAACGAAGTTCAGAGCTTCTTGATTTCGAACGCGATCTACTGGCTCAAGGAATACCACCTCGATGGTTTACGGGTCGATGCCGTGGCGAGCATGCTTTATTTGGATTTCGGCAAGGAAGATGGCGATTGGGAGCTGAATGAGTACGGCGGTCGTGAAAACTTGGAAGCCGTATCGTTTATCAAAAAAATGAACGAAGCTATTTTTGAGGAGACACCTGATGTATTAATGATGGCCGAAGAGTCCACCTCATGGCCGCTCGTCAGTGCTCCGACCTATATCGGCGGGCTCGGATTCAATTATAAATGGAACATGGGCTGGATGAACGACATGCTCAAGTATATGGAGATGGATCCCGTTCACCGGAAGTATCATCATAACTTGATTACCTTCTCTTTGTTCTATGCTTTTTCTGAGAATTTTGTATTACCGATTTCTCATGATGAGGTCGTTCATGGCAAGAAATCGCTGCTAAATAAAATGCCGGGTGATTACTGGCAGAAGTTCGCGAACTTGCGCGCCTTTCTTGCCTATATGTATGCCCACCCAGGGAAGAAACTCATGTTCATGGGAGGTGAATTCGGACAGTTCGATGAGTGGAAAGATTTAGAGGATCTGGATTGGGAGTTGTTGGATTATGATTCCCACGCCTCCATATTGGATTATACGAAACAATTGCACCAATTGTATCAAGATATGCCTGCCTTATGGGAACTCGATCATAAGGAAGAAGGCTTCATGTGGATCGATGCCAACAACTATGAGCAGAGCATCATCTCATTCGTCCGCAACAGTCGTACATCAAATGACCAACTGGTGGTCGTCTGCAACTTCACTCCAGAAGTCTACCACGATTACAGAGTAGGAGTACCGAAACACGGCTCATATAAAGAGATCTTCTCGAGCGACGCTGAACATTTCGGAGGTTCTGGGCAGACGAACGGGCTGCCTTTAGAAAGCGTACCTTCCCCATGGCAAGGACAGGATCAGCATATTACCATGACGATTCCCCCGCTCGGTGTGAGCTTCTTGAAAAGAACTTCAGTATCCAAGGAGGAAAATCATGAAAAATAAAGAATGTGTAGCAATGCTTCTGGCTGGCGGCCAAGGAACCAGACTGAAGTCATTAACCAAACAAATTGCAAAACCTGCCGTTTACTTTGGCGGTAAATATAGAATCATCGACTTTCCATTGAGCAATTGTACGAATTCAGGCATCGACACAGTCGGTGTCCTTACCCAATACGAACCGTTGATTTTGAACGACTATATCGGAATTGGAGACACATGGGATCTTGACCGTAAATACGGCGGTGTTTCCGTCCTGCCTCCATTCATGCAGGCAGAAGGCGGCGGTTGGTACACAGGTACAGCCAACGCTATTTACCGTAACTTGAAGTTTTTGAATCAATACGAACCTGAACATGTTCTTGTGCTGTCTGGAGACCACATTTATAAAATGGATTACGGTGCCATGCTTGATTATCATAAAGGGTCTGGTGCTGATGCAACGATTTCAGTTATCGAAGTGCCGTGGGATGACGCCAGCCGTTTTGGCATTATGAACACGGATGGAGAGGGAAGAATTACCGAGTTTGATGAAAAACCTGCGAATCCGAAGAGTAACCTGGCATCCATGGGTGTCTACATTTTCCGTTGGGATGTTTTGAAACAGTACCTGATTGAAGATGCAGAAAAAGAAAATTCCTCCCATGACTTCGGGAAGGACATCATTCCAGCTCTTCTTTACGATTATAAAAAATTGATGGCTTACACATTCGAAGGTTACTGGAAGGATGTCGGTACGATTGACAGCCTTTGGGAAGCCAACATGGACCTTCTGAAAAGGGAGCCTGAGTTGGACTTGAACGATTCAAAGTGGCGCATTTACTCAAAGAATCCGAACCAGCCGCCACAATATATCGCGCCGACCGCTCATGTGAGAAATGCTTTGATTAATGAGGGCTGCCGCATCAAGGGAACCGTAGATACATCGATCATTTTCTATGGTGTGCACGTGGATGAATCTTCGGTTGTCAAAGATAGCGTCATCATGCCTGATGTGAAAATCGGTAAAAATGTGAAGATCCACCGTGCCATCATTTCAAAAGGCAGCGTCATTGAAGATGGAGCGGTCATCGGCGACCCATCACCAGACAGTGAAATTACACTCGTGGCAGACGAGGGAAGTGTCCTTGCCACAAGTTATGCTACCAATAGTTAAAGGGAGGATTTTATGGATCGTATAGCAGGAATCATAAACTTAGATCACGAACAAGACATGTTGGATGAGTTGACCTATTTCCGTTGTGGCGCAGCCGTACCATTTGGGGGGCGTTACCGGATGATCGACTTCGCCATTTCAAATATGACGAATTCCCGGATTGAATCCGTAGCGGTATTCGCTCGCAGAAAGTACCGCTCCCTGATGGACCATTTGGAGCAAGGCAAAGCATGGGACTTGGACCGCAAGCGTGGCGGGCTGTTCATCCTTCCTCCAGACTGGAATGATCCAACAGACATTTCACGTGGGGACTTGCAGCATTTCCACAACAATATCGATTTCATCAATCGGACATTAGCCAACTATATCGTTGTCTCAGGTTCTCAGCACATCTGCAACATCAATTATCAAGATGTCCTGCAAGAACATAAGAACTCTGGTGCAGATGTTACGGTTATCTACAAAAAAGTGGATGAACTTTACCCCGAGCATCAAAGAGCCCACAAGCTTGATGTTGATGAAAACAACCGGGTGACAGCGATCCACAATGATCATAGCAATAACAATGTGTACATGGATATGTACATCATTGAGAAAGACCTCTTATACAATTTGATCGAAAAATGCATCGCTCATGGCTGCTCCCATTTTTTCCTGGACGGGATCAAAGCCCAATTGCCTGAAATCAATATCCACGCGTATGAATACCATGGTGGACATGCTTTAGTAAACTCTGTTGAAAGCTACTATCGTAACAGCGCTAAGCTCTTGAATCCTGAAGAACATGATGAATTGTTCAAAGACGATGCTCCCGTGTTCACAAAAATTAAAAATGAAGCACCATCCAACTATACCGCTACATCAAACGTTTCCAATACGATGGTCGCAAATGGGTGTGTCATTGAAGGTCATGTCGAGGACAGTATTCTCTTCCGAGGTGTGAAAGTCGCTGAAGGAGCTGTCATCAAAAATTCAATTATTATGCAACGCTGTGAAATTGATAGCAATGTCGTTTTAGAAAACGTCATTCTAGATAAAGATTGCAACATTTCAAATGGGAAGACATTGATCGGTGCTCCAGAGAAGCCGTATGTCGTCGCGAAAAGAAGAACAATGTAATACCCCCATGTAAGGGACTGTCCGGATCTTATCACTCTGACAGTCCTTTTCATGTAATCAGCTCATTCGTGATGTTTTGAACATGTTTCCAACAAATAATTAAAGGAGTGGGTCAAACGTGAATGTATTGATGATTGGTTCTGAGTGTACCCCTTTTATAAAAACGGGTGGTCTTGCCGATGTTCTGGGTTCTCTTCCTCATGCCTTGAAAAAGCAAGGTGCGGACGTCCGTGTCGTCCTTCCGAAATATGAAAATATGGATGACCTCTGGAAGGAACAGCTGGAGCATCTGGATGAATTGAACATAAAGCTGGGCTGGCGCAACCAGTATGCGGGCATCGAATATATTAAATACGAAGGTATTCCTGTTTATTTCATAGATAACGAGTATTATTTCAAGCGTTCAAATCTTTACGGATACGATGATGAAGCAGAACGGTTCGTATTCTTCAACCGTGCCGTCATGGATTGGGTCTGTGAGATGGACTGGACGCCTGATGTTTTGCATTGCCACGACTGGCAGACAGGGTTGATTCCGGTTTACTTACATACCCATTACAAGGAAGTTGAGAAACTTCAAGGTATGAAAACCGTTTTTACCATCCATAATTTGAAGTATCAAGGCGTATTTGCCCGATCTGTGCTTCATGATTTGATGGACTTTGATGAGAGCATGATGAGTGAAGATGCGTTTGAATTCTTCGGAGACATCAATTTCATGAAAGGGGCCTTGAATTACGCGGATTTCATTACAACGGTCAGTGAAACTTACGCAAAAGAGATTCAAACGCCTTATTATGGGGAAAACCTAGATGGAGTGTTAAGAAAGCGTACTGATGAATTGATCGGGATCGTCAACGGCATCGACGATCAAAACTATAACCCTATGAAAGACGATGCCCTGGCATTTCCTTATCGCAGTTCTTTGATCAAGAAAGCCCAAAACAAAATGTGGCTGCAGGCGGAGCTTGGTTTGCCGGTCAGAAAAGATGTTCCAATGATTGGCATCGTTTCCAGGCTGGTGGAGCAAAAAGGATTCGATTTGATCGGGCGGGTCATCGATGAGTTGTTACATGAAGATGACGTCCAGATCGTCTTGCTTGGTACGGGTGAATACCAATATGAACAGATGCTCCAGTGGGCCCAGCACCGACACCCAGAGAAAATGTCTACGAATATCCGATTTTCAGAACCTTTTTCCAGACAGATTTATGCGGCGAGCGATCTATTTCTCATGCCATCCCGTTTTGAACCATGCGGCATCGGCCAGTTGATCGCTTTACGATATTTGGCTGCTCCCATTGTAAGGGAAACGGGAGGACTTGCGGACACCGTTCAGCCATATAATGATGAGACAGGAGAAGGGAACGGATTTACGTTTACCAACTACAACGCCCATGACATGCTGTACACCATTCGCAGAGCACTCGAATTCTATCAGGAACCTGCTGCTTGGCAGAATCTTGTGAAGAACATTTGCAAGAGTAAGTTCACATGGAAAAACTCTGCTGATCAATATATGGATCTTTATCAATCCATGTTTCGTTAGCAGGGGTGATAGGAGGAACCTTCATGGTGATGTTCAGTGACAAAGAAGAATTCAAGTCAGAGTTCAAAGCGCAGTTGGAAAGTAAGTTTGGTAAGACCATAGACACAGCTTCCGAGTTCGATACGTACCGGTCTCTTGGGGCGTTGATCCGAGAGAAGATCAATAAAGATTGGTTGAAGACAAATCGGGAGTACAAAACGAATAAAACAAAGCAGGTGTATTACTTTTCCATGGAATTTTTAATGGGACGTCTGCTCGGCAATAATTTATTGAACTTGGACGTACTCTCGCTCGTTGAAGAAGGATTAGCGGATCTCGGGCTTTCTTTATCGGAACTTGAAAAGAAGGAAAGTGATGCTGGTCTTGGTAATGGCGGCTTAGGACGATTAGCTGCTTGTTTTCTCGATTCCCTTGCTTCTTTAGAATTAGCTGGACATGGCTATGGTCTGCGGTACCGATATGGAATGTTTGATCAGCATATCATCGATGGAAAACAGGTGGAATTCCCGGATTATTGGCTTTCAAAAGAATTCATCTGGGAAGTCCGCCGCCCGGAAGATGCCATTGAAGTCCGTTTCGGTGGGAATGTATCATCGACAAGAGATAAAGATGGAAAACTCCATTTCAAATATGAAAACTATGAACCAATCCAGGCCGTCCCTTACGATGTACCCGTTGTCGGTTACCACAATGATACGGTGAACACGTTAAGGCTCTGGTCCGCTGAACCTACGGTGGAGGATACGATGACAAAAGCGGAAAGACAAGGGGTATTTGGTCACTTTTTAGATCATAAACGATCCCTTGAATCCATCTCGGATTTCCTTTACCCCGATGACTCTACAGAGGAAGGTAAAAGCCTTCGCTTGAAACAGGAATACTTCTTAGTGTCCTCTGGAGTGCAATCGGTTGTGCGTTCGTTTGAAAGGCTGGGACTTCCATGGTCCTCGTTCCCTGACAAGGTAGCGCTTCACATTAACGACACGCATCCGGCGCTTGTCATTCCAGAGCTGATGAGGATTCTTATGGATGAAAAAGGGATCGGCTGGGAGGAAGCCTGGGAAATAACACAGTCCTCTGTTTCTTATACGAACCACACGACATTAAGCGAAGCTCTCGAGTCGTGGCCTGTGGGCCTTGTACGGACATTGCTTCCTCGGATTTTCATGATTATCGATGAAATCAATGAACGTTTTTGTCAGGGTTTATGGAAAACCTATCCTGGTGAATTCGATCGAATCGCAGATTTAGCAATCGTGGCGGATGGACAGGTAAAAATGGCCCACTTGAGTATTGTGGGCAGTCACAGCATCAATGGAGTGGCTAAGCTCCACACGGATATCCTGAAGGAACGCGAAATGAAACGTTTTTATAACACATTTCCTGAGCGCTTTAACAATAAAACGAACGGCATTACCCACCGTCGCTGGTTGATGCATGCCAACAGCCCATTGACCTCTGTCATTACCGAGGCCATTGGTGGGGAGTGGATGAAAGAGCCGAAACAATTGACCCGCTTGCTTGACCATAAAGATGATCTGGCTTTTCTTGACCAGCTTCATGAAATCAAGCAGCAGAACAAAATGGACTTCGCCAAATGGGTCAAAAATACGCAAGGCATTACGGTCGACCCGAATTCCATCTTTGATGTCCATATTAAGCGACTGCATGGGTACAAACGCCAACTGCTTAATGCCCTTCATATTATGCATTTATATAATGAATTGAAGTCAGACCCGACGCTTGATATCGTTCCGAGAACCTTCTTCTTCGGAGCAAAAGCAGCGCCAAGCTATCACTTTGCCAAAAAAGTGATTCAACTCATCAACCGCATCGCATCTGTGGTCAATAACGACCCTGATGTGAAGGATTATATAAAAGTGGTTTTCCTGCCAAACTACTCGGTTTCCATCGCAGAGAAAATCATTCCTGCGAGCAATGTCAGTGAACAAATTTCGATGGCTACAAAAGAAGCCTCAGGAACAGGCAACATGAAGTTCATGATGAATGGAGCGCTGACCCTTGGAACCATGGATGGAGCGAACGTTGAAATCCATGATCTTGTCGGAGATGATAATATCTACATTTTCGGTTTAACGTCTGATGAAGTGTGGGATTATTACCGAAACGGATCCTATTCTTCCCGAACCGTTTATGAAAATGATGAGCGTGTCCGTCACATCATGGATGAACTCATTCATTACAGCCCGTTTTCCAAAGGGGAGACCGACTTTCAGGAAATTTATGATGCCCTTCTGACCTATAACGATGAATATTTCGTGCTTAAAGATTTTGCAAGCTACGTATTAGCTCAGAAAAAGGTGAGTCAGGATTATCAACGCAAACGTCAATGGAACTTGAAGAGTCTTGTCAATATCTCTCAATCCGGGGTTTTCTCAAGCGACCGGACCATTCAGGAATATGCCCGCGATATATGGGACATTCAACGTGTGAAGACGTTGAAGTGAGGTACTATTTAGGGGGACGGATGTGTGAGACAAAAGGATATGTATCACAATAGTTTTGAAGAATCTTATCGAGAGCCTTTCGGTGCAGCACCGAAGGGTTCTCCTGTTACGCTCAAAATTGACATCAGTGACCGGTACAGGGTTTCCCACGTCATCCTTCACTACATCTTAGACCGCACAGATGATGAGAAAACGAAGGAGATGGACCTTTGCAGTCAGGAACATCAGCAAGTGTCTTATGAAGCCACAATCCGGATGCCTGAAAGGCCGCAGCTCATCTGGTATTTTTTCGAAATCATCTTAGAGGACCAAACCCTTTTTTATGGACGGGAAAAAAGCTATGAAAGCGGGGAGGGAAAGGTGTACGATCATATACCTCCTTCGTGGCAGATCACGGTGTACGACCCTTCTTATAAAACCCCGGATTGGTGGAAAAACGCAACGATGTATCAAATCTTCCCGGACCGTTTCTATACTGCAGGAAAGCTCGAAAGGGATAAGGCGCCCGAGACGAGTCTGATCCATGCCCATTGGGAAAATGATCCGGTGTACATTCGGAATGAACGAGGAGAAGTCATTCGTTGGGACTTCTTCGGTGGGAACCTTAAAGGAATCACTGAAAAGCTCGATTACATTGAAGGTTTAGGGGTATCCGTTATATATTTGAATCCGATTTTTGAAGCGGAGAGCAACCACCGATATGATACAGGCGATTACCACAAAATCGACCCTCTCCTTGGTACGAAAGAGGACTTGGAAACATTGATCAAGGAAGCGGCTGAGAGAGGGATTGAAATCATGCTGGATGGAGTCTTCAGTCATACCGGAAGCAACAGCATTTATTTTAATCGAGAAGGAAAATATGATTCTCTCGGCGCGTATCAGTCTAAAAACTCCCCGTACTACAGCTGGTACACCTTCCACCATTATCCGGATGAATACGATGCTTGGTGGGGTGTCGGAACGCTTCCGACATTGAATAAAGAAAATGAAGACTATCAGGATTTCCTCGTCCATGATGAAGAGAGTGTCATCAAGACCTGGCAGCAATCTGGGATGAAAAACTGGCGCCTGGACGTGGCTGATGAACTGACTGATGACTTGATCAGTCAAATTTATCGTCAGTTGAAGAAGAAGGATGAATCGAGTGTCCTCCTTGGGGAAGTGTGGGAGGATGCGTCTAACAAAACGGCCTATGGGAAACGACGGGACTACTTCTTGGGTGGTGTCCTGGATTCTGTGATGAACTACCCTATGCGCCGATTAATGCTTGACTTTATGAAAGGTGAAATGGATGCATATACCGTTCATCGCCGACTTATGACGTTAAGTGAACATTATCCGAAAGAGTATTTCTATGCCGTCATGAACATGCTTTCCAGTCACGATGTAGAGAGAATCCAAACGATGTTGGAAGACTATCTTCCAGATGATTTTAGTCAAGAGGAAGCAGAGAAGCTCATCATCAAGCAAATCAAATCTCTCAGTCTATGGCTCTATGCTTTTCCTGGCGTGCCTTCCTTGTACTATGGAGATGAAGCCGGCGTGACAGGCGGGGCTGACCCTGATAACCGCAAACCATACCCTTGGGGGCGAGAGAATAAAGAATTGCTGAATTGGTATAAGCAAATTGGACAGTGGAGGAAAGAGCATACAGCTCTCCGGACTGGTCATTGGAAATCTTTCACCCTCGACAAAGATGTCATCGGTTTTGAACGCTGGACAGAAAACGGCGTTGACCATTTCAATGAAAAAACGAGTGATGAACGAATGCTGTATTTATTCAACCGCAATACAAGAAAGAAAATAGAGATCAACTTGCCGATTCAAAAAGGAAAGTGGCAGCACCTAGAAAACAAAAAACGAATTTTTAGTTCAAAAAACAATGTGTTAACGATTGAACTCGAACCTTGTGAAGCCATGTTATTGCGATTAATGAAATAGGAGGGATACCGATGGGATTCTTAGATGGACTGATGGGGAATGCCAGTCAGGTGGATGTTGATAAGATTGAAAGAGAGCTTGAAGGCATCCTTATTGAAGGGGAAAACATCCAAAGCGGGTATAAAGTTCTGAGAGATTCTTTCATTTTCACCGACCGCCGCTTGCTGCTTATCGATAAGCAAGGTATGACAGGGAAGAAGGTCGAGTATCACTCCATTCCTTATAAGAGCATCACTCACTTCAGTGTCGAGACAGCAGGCAGCTTTGACCTCGATTCTGAATTGAAAATCTGGGTCTCCGGAACGAATGAACCGATTGGGAAACTCTTCAAAAAAGACAGTCCGATTGAAGAAGTACAACAAACCCTCGCCACCTACGTATTATAAATGTTTCACGTGAAACAATTCTGAAAATAGGCCTGGAAGTAAGAATCCAGGCCTATTTTTTATGCTTTTGTTCAACTATATGGCAATCTTTGTGGAAGACTTCATTTCGAGATGTTTCGGGGTTCGTTTGCCGTGTTGAGTGGTGGGGGGGTGGCTGGGAAGCAACTCGCTTTCCTGTGGGGGAGCGCCGAGCTTCCCCGGACTACGTCATGCGGGATCTCGCCTATCTCCTTCTCCCACGGGAGTCTCGCAGCTTCCCAACCACCCCCCCTTCGAGAAATGAGATAAACGAACCCACGTACACGAATGGTGCGTATTCCATAACCACTGCTTTCTAGTTGAAAAGCGCTCTATAGCAAGCGTTAGAATACAAATGACTGCTTTTCTTAAAGTTGAATCCACGGACTTCCAATACGCTGGAAAGCTGCTTATTCTGGAAAAAGTTCGAGACACTCATAGGGTAAAGGGCGGAGGGGAACGGTGAGACTCCTATGGGACGTGTGGGACAGCTGAGACCCCGGAAGGCGTAGCCTGAGGAGGCTCAGCGCCCGCCCCATGGAAAGCGAACTGTTTGCCGGAGCCCCTAAACTCCAACAAACATCTCGAAACTGAGTCTTCCACAATCGGGAGCATTAGTGGTAAACCTACACTAGGAATCTAAAAATTCCATATATATTTGAATTTTTGGTCTGATTAGCCCATCATAAGTAATAGATATATACTGTTAAACAACAATGAAAGCGTTATCAAAACGAGGTGTGGACATGAAGCTTGAATTGACTCATAAGCAAACGACAGGCTTAGTAATGACAACACAAATGCGTCAAGCAATCACGATGCTTCAATGGACCTCTGCTGAATTGTGGGAACATATCCAGCAGGAGATCCATGAGAACCCCATTTTAACGTTAGAAACCCCAACTATGATTCCTTCCAATCGTCATCATCGAGAGGCCTATCACGATCCGATCGATCAAATCGTACCTGACGAAAAAAACTGGCGGGATGGATTGGTGGAACAAGCTGGCTGGTTGAAGGTTGACCAGTCATTAAAAGAAGCGCTTCTTTTTTTAATTGGAAATTTAGATGAACGCGGTTTTTGTACAATTTCTGAGGAAGAAGCGTCACTGCAAACCGGTCAATCATTGAATACGCTCAAACGGGCGAGACGCCTTTTATTGCAATTTGAACCGTTGGGTGTCGGGTGCATGGGTTTTAAAGAATTTTTACTCTTACAGGTAGAAAAGAAGCATCCGGATTCTTCCGTTTTATCTGTATTGATAGAAAATCACTTAGAAGACCTTGCTGCTCAGAACTTCAAAAGGGTAGCCTGTGAACTGGACATAGAGGAAGCGCTCGTCGTCGAAGCCTTGGAAGTCATCCAGTCTTTAGAACCACGTCCGTTGCTTCCGGATCACGGACCGAACAATATCCCGGCGATGCCTGATTTGATACTAGAAAAAAAAGACGGAGGCTATGTGCTGCGTGACCCTTTTTCTGTCAGTGGTCAAATCCAGTGGGATGAGCAGTTGATTCGTATGTACAAAGAGGGAAAGGAAGCCCATGAATATTTGGACGGCTGCTATAAAAAAGCGCGCTGGCTTCTGCAAAGCATAGAGCAACGGCAAAACACCATTTTGAAAGTGACGGAAATGATTATCAAGCACCAGAGAAACTTTTTAAATGGCGGTTCATTAAGGCCGCTCACTTTAAAAAAGGTGGCTAAAAAACTAGGTCTCCATGAGTCCACGATCAGCCGAACCGTTGCAAACAAAGTCTTGCAGACACCGAAGGGAATATACGAATTGAAGAGCTTTTTTGTCACGGGTTACCAATCCGCGGATGGAGCAGAAATTTCTTCCCAATACATTAAAGCTTTAATAGGAGAGATGATTCAAAAAGAAAATCCTCTAAAAGCTTTATCTGATCAAAAGATGGCGACAGAGTTAAAGGAAAAGCATAATGTAAAAGTGTCGCGCCGAACCGTTGCCAAATATCGAGAGTCTCTCAATCTCCCTTCCTCATCCAAACGAAGAGCTTCTGCACGTGAAGGGGGTTCTCCTATTCTTCTACATTCCTAGGTTAATTCCCTGAAAAAAAGGGGATAGTCTAGTAGAAGATAGTTGAGGAGGATTCCCTGGTGAAAAAATTGATATCCTATGTGAAAGATGTGATTGCTGAATTTCAAAAAGACAACATCCCCCTGCTTGGCGCAGCGCAGGCGTATTATTACTTATTGGCCATCGTTCCGCTTTTAATTTTAGTGTTATCGATTCTTCCCTTTTTGAATATAGACGCTGAAACCGCCATTCAGGCCATAAGCAATGTTATCCCAAGTGATACAGCCCAAGTGTTCAGGGAGAACATCGTCGCTGTGGTGGAAAAACCAAGCGGTGGGCTTTTGACTGTTGGTATCTTAGGGACGCTTTGGTCTGCTTCGAACGGGATCAACGCGTTCATTCAGTCCTCGAACTTGGCTTATAATGTGGAAGAGACAAGGTCATTCATTAAAGTCCGTCTTCTTTCCATCGTGTTGACGATCGGGATGATACTAGCGATTATCGTTGCGCTCCTACTGCCTGTATTCGGCCAGGTCTTGATTGATATGATCAACATGCCATCTCAAACAGCCATCCTATTGCAAGTGCTGCGCTGGACGTTGAGTATCGTTGTCATTGGCGCCGTTCTTATGGCCCTTTATCACTTCGCGCCAAATAAGAACATTCCCTTTAAACATATCCTTCCTGGTGCGATTATCACGGCTGTGCTCTGGCAGTTGATTTCTCTTGCCTTCTCTTTCTATGTCAGTAACTTCGGAAATTATTCCGCAACCTATGGAAGTCTTGGAGGAATTATCATTTTAATGTTATGGTTCTTCCTTACAGGGATCATCTTAATGGTAGGCGCTGAAATTAATGTCATTTACCACCGTCGTCATGGCGGAGGCAAAAGGAAAGCAGCTTAACCCTTTTACAAAAATCATAGCTTTGTTATGAAGAAAGGTTCCGTCCCCAAAGTGGTGGACGGAACCTTTTTCTATTTGTACTTAACCCCTGTGAACTAAAATTTGATTGGATAGCGTTTTAGGAGTTCCGTTAATGTAGGTCTTTGATGGTTGTCTCTCCCGGTCACCGGCGTCGCTTGAAAGAGAGATTCAAGAATGGATTCCTCGGTAGCTTCCCCAACAGCACGGAAGGCTTCGTCCATATCTTCTTCATGGATAAATGAAAAAGTAATCGTTTCCTCAGGTTTCTCATGGGTGATGGTTGTAGCCGTCGAGAATCCGAGGACAACATCGCCACTCCCATTTCCAATCATCGCCCCGGTCCTTGATAATCCAGTCACCGTTCGTTTGCATATCCTTTTCAATTGCCGATGTGACACTGGGAGGTCTGTTGCGACCACAATCATGATCGACCCTCTATCTTTTTCCTCTTCTGCTTGAATGCAGTCCTTCAGCTTTTGCCCAACCGGGTGACCATCAATCCTAAGATCACTCAGTTTACCGAAATTCGTAAGGGTCAGAACTCCTATCGTATAGTCGCCATGTGCAAGCTGTACCTTCCGTGAAGAAGAACCGATTCCACCTTTCAATGAATAACAAAGCATCCCCCGCCCTGCTCCGACACAACCTTCCTTAAAGTGATCCTCGGCATCTGCAATGGCTTGAAGAACATGTTCCTTCGTCACCGCCTGTTCCCTAATATCATTGATATACATGTCGTTGCATTCCCCGATGACAGGGTTGACTGTCCCTGTGGTCCGGCCGATCTCCTGATTTCGCTCAAGAGTGTAAGCAACGAGAGCATCATAAGCGGCTCCCACACCGAACGTGTTGGTCAATACAATAGGGGTTTCCAGTGTTCCCAGTTCTTCAAGCTGAATCGTTCCTGCCGTTTTGCCGAACCCGTTAATGACATGAGCACACGCCACCGTTTTATTTTGAAAAAGGTTGCCTTGGTGCGGAAGAATGGCGGTAACTCCTGTCTGGACTCTATTCTTGTTTAATGTATAATGGCCGACGGTCACTCCAGGAACGTCGGTGATTTGATTTCGTTCACCGATAGGCATAGATCCTATGGTGATTCCGTGCTCTCGGGTTTTATTCATCGTTACACCTCCACATGTCCTATTCGCAATGCATCGTGTGAATTCCTCCCTGGTGTATGTTCATACAACCGAAGGATTTTATATACATATTCCGATAGAAAAGTAGATTTATTTTTGTATAAAACGAGTATAAGAGAAAAAAATTCTTCGTTTTTCTAAGTTTTTTTGTTTGCGCTTACATCCTTTTAATATTCGGGTTTCTCATGAATTTGAATTGTCGCATTAACGTGAAAATTCAGCAGTTGAGTGCGTCAAGAGCGTGATTCTTAAGGTCTTTCATGCTATACTAGTAAGAAACTGAAAAGACAGAATTTTTTAATTTTTGCCTGTAACCTACAAGAATATGTCCGCTAGGGGGAAAAAATATGCAAAAACACGGATATCCTGTTCCACAGGGGCTATATCATCCGGAAAATGAGCATGAAGCTTGTGGTATCGGAGTGATTGCCAACATAGACGGAACGAAGAGTCACAGTATCGTAGAGAATGCCATCACTATTCTATGTAACTTAGAACACCGTGGTGGACAATCTGCGGATGTCAGTACAGGAGATGGGGCTGGAATACTGACGCAGATCCCTCACCATTTTTTCGAAGCGCAATGTGAGAAGGAAGATATATATTTGCCTGAAGCCGGTAAATATGGCATAGGTATGATTTTCTTTCCCGAAGATCATGAAACAAGAACCGAATGTATGCAGACGTTTGAGCGTATCGTCGCTGAAGAAGGACAAGAGTTCCTAGGATGGCGTACGGTACCGGTAAACGATTCGTTTGTTGGGGAAGATGCGAAGAAGACCAAACCGTTTATTCGTCAGGCTTTCGTGGCTCCGTCAGGAAATGTCCAAACTCAAATGGATTTGGAGCGCCGCCTGTACATCATTCGTAAGCGAGCGGAAATCGAGATCGCTGGAAAAGACGGGTACGATGACTTTTATATCAGCAGTTTGTCATCGAACACGATCGTCTATAAAGGGATGCTGATCCCTGAACAGCTGGATTCCTTTTATATCGATCTGAACCACCCGGATTTCAAAACGGCCCTCGCTTTAGTGCACTCCCGCTTTAGTACGAACACCTTCCCGAGCTGGAAACGTTCGCACCCGAACCGATTCACCATTCACAATGGAGAGTTTAATACATTACGAGGCAATGTCAACTGGATGAGAGCACGCCAGGAGCTTTGCAACTCGGAATATTTCAGTGAAGAAGATTTGCAAAAACTTCTTCCTGTCATCGATTCCAACGGTAGTGACTCTTCCATGTTTGATAATGCCTTTGAATTCTTATACTTGTCCGGTCGTTCACTTGCTCACACAGCCATGATGATGGTTCCTGAGCCATGGTCTAATGATGAAACGATTCAGGAAGACAAGAAGAATTTCTATGAATACCATAGCTGCTTAATGGAGCCGTGGGATGGGCCGGCTGCCCTTGCATACACGAATGGAAAACAAATTGGTGCATGCCTCGACCGTAACGGCTTGCGTCCTGCGCGTTATTACGTAACAAAAGACGGGATGATTGTCCTTGGGTCTGAAGTGGGTGCCCTCGATATTTTCGCTGACGACATTTTGTATAAAGATCGTCTCGCGCCAGGGAAGATGCTTCTTGTTGACCTTGAAGAAGGGAAAATCATTCCAGATGATGAAATTAAATTGCAAATTGCTCGTGAGAAGCCGTATAAAGAATGGATTGAAGAGAACAAATTCGATTTAGAAGACCTTCCTGAACCGATGACCGAACACCGGCCGGTTGAAAACTTGATCGATCAGCAGCTTGCTTTCGGATATACGACTGAGGAATTAAACAAAATCCTCTTGCCAATGGTCAACGATAAAAAAGACCCCGTGGGCTCGATGGGATACGATTCACCGCTTGCTGTGCTTTCTAAAAAGCCACAATTACTGTACAGCTATTTCAAGCAGTTGTTTGCTCAGGTAACGAACCCGCCGATTGACGCCATCCGTGAAAAGTTGATTACGATGGTGGAAACGACGATTGGAGCAGAAGGGAACCTGGTGGATCCCAAACCAGAAAGCTGTCGTCAAATCCGATTGCAGACACCGATTTTGACCAACCGTGAACTTGAACAGATCCGTCAGCAGGATTTAGAAGGGTTCGCAGCACGTACGCTTTCCATTCTTTTCGATGCAGAAGAAGGCGGTTTGAAGCCTGCGCTTGATCGTTTATGTGAAGAAGCGGATGCAGCCGTAGAAGATGGTACGACGCTGATTGTCCTATCGGATCGTGGGATCAGTGAAGAGTATGCAGCCATACCTTCTCTGCTTGCCGTATCCGGGCTGCACCATCATCTCATTCGTAAAGGAACACGTACGAAAGTGAGCCTGATTATTGAATCTGGAGAGGCGCGTGAGGTGCATCATTTCGCGACACTGCTCGGTTATGGAGCGGAAGGAATCAACCCTTATCTTGCGTATGAATCCTTGAGGGATATGATGGAACGCGATCTGCTTGAAGCAGAATCCCATGAAGCGGCTGTGCAGACGTATATCAATTCTGCAACAGACGGAATCATCAAGGTCCTTTCTAAGATGGGAATTTCGACAATCCAAAGTTACCGTGGGGCACAAATTTTTGAAGCTGTCGGTATTCATAAAGATGTCATCGACCAGTATTTCACACGAACAGCTTCTCGTCTTGGCGGGATTGGTCTCGATATCATCGAAAAAGAAGTGCTTATGCGTCATGAAGTTGCTTATGGAGAAACGCGTGGATCGAACCGTACACTTGAAGCAGGCGATGAATATCAGTACCGCCATAACGGGGAAGATCATCAGTACAACCCGCAGACGATTGCAACATTGCAGCACGCCTGCCGTTCGAACGACTATGACCTTTTCAAACAATATTCCAAGATGTTGACTGATGAAAAGAACAACTTACAGTCTCTGCGTGGATTGCTTTCCTTCAAGGATCGCCCGTCCATTCCGGTTGAAGAAGTTGAGTCTGTCGAAGATATTTGCAGACGTTTCAAAACGGGAGCTATGTCTTTCGGTTCCATCAGTGAAGAGGCTCACGAAGCCTTAGCCATTGCAATGAACCGTATTGGAGGCAGAAGTAATTCCGGTGAAGGTGGGGAAGATCCAAAACGCTTCACACCGGAAGAGAACGGTGACTTGAAACGGAGTGCCATCAAACAGGTAGCATCCGGACGTTTCGGAGTGAACAGCCATTATCTTGTGAACGCGGATGAAATCCAAATTAAAGTCGCTCAGGGAGCCAAGCCGGGTGAAGGTGGTCACCTTCCAGGCAAGAAAGTGTATCCGTGGGTAGCAGAAGTCCGTGGTTCCACACCTGGTGTTGAACTCATTTCACCACCACCGCACCACGACATCTACTCCATCGAAGACTTGGCTGAGCTGATTTATAACTTGAAAAATGCCAATCCGAAGGCTCGTGTCAGCGTGAAGCTCGTTTCTGCTGTCGGCGTTGGAACAATCGCTGCCGGGGTAGCGAAAGGACGTGCCGATCTCGTATTGATCAGTGGGTACGATGGAGGCACGGGTGCGGCACCGAGAACAAGTATTAAGCACACCGGTCTGCCTTGGGAAATCGGTCTTGCTGAAACGCACCAGACGCTGGTCCTTGACCGTCTGCGCGATCGGATCGTCGTTGAAACAGACGGAAAAATGATGACGGGTCGTGACGTTGTGGTCGCCTCCTTATTAGGAGCGGAAGAATACGGATTCTCAACCGCACCACTCGTCGTCCTCGGTTGTGTCATGATGCGTGTCTGCCACTTGAACACATGTCCGGTCGGTGTAGCGACCCAGGACCCTGAACTTCGTAAGAAATTCACAGGGGAAGCCGATCACCTCGAGAACTTTATGCGTTTCATCGCACAAGAAGCTCGTGAACTCATGGCAGAGCTCGGCTTCCGTACGATCAATGAAATGATCGGCCGTACCGATGTTTTACAGACCAACGAAGCTGTTGATCACTGGAAAGCCAAAGGCGTCGACTTGTCTGCCTTGCTTTACCAGCCTGATGTTCCTGCCGACTATGGTCGTTTTGCCGTCAGAAAGCAGGATCATGGCCTTGAGAAGACGCTGGATATGGAAGAATTGATCCCACTTTGCAAGAAAGCCATTGAAACCGGTGAGCCGGTGGAAGGCACAGGGTCAATCCGTAACATCCACCGTGTCACAGGTACGATCCTAGGTAGTGAAATTACACGTCGTTATGGAGCGGAAGGACTTCCAGAAGACACGATCAAGTTGACCTTCAAAGGTTCGGCTGGCCAGAGTTTTGGAGCCTTCATTCCGAAAGGGGTCACCCTTCGTCTTGTTGGTGATTCTAATGATTACGTAGGAAAAGGATTGTCCGGTGGTAAAATCATCGTCCATCCATCACCGAAGTCTTCATTCGTTCCGGAGGAAAACACGATTATCGGAAACGTAGCTTTATACGGCGCTTCAGCTGGAGAAGCTTACATCAATGGTCTTGCAGGTGAGCGATTCTGTGTTAGAAATAGTGGAGCAGACGTCGTTGTTGAAGGTGTCGGAGACCATGGATGCGAATATATGACAGGCGGGAAAGTCGTCGTCCTTGGAGGCACAGGGCGTAACTTTGCGGCAGGAATGTCCGGAGGAGTCGCTTACGTGCTGGATGAGTCTGAACTTCCTTTTGATACAAAATGCAATAAAGAGCTCGTTCATCTGCAGCAGTTGGCAGATGCGAATGAAATCCAAGAACTCTATGACATGATCGAAAAACATGTTTCCTATACAAACAGTCCACGTGGTCAACGGATTCTTGCCAATTGGAGCGACTATGTATCTAAATTCGTTAAAGTCATTCCGAGAGATTACTTGGCGATGCAAGAGCGAATCAAGAACTTGAGAGCCAGTGGCCTTGAGAAGTTTGATGCTGAAATGACCGCTTTTGATGAACGCAACAAACCGGTAGAAACAGTCAAATAACGGAGAAGGGGGAGATCTGATGGGAAAGTCTACTGGATTCATGGAATACACACGCCAATCCACACCTGAGCGCGATCCTGAAACAAGAATAAAAGATTGGGAAGATTACAAGCTTCCCCTTTCAGATGAAGAAGCACAAAAGCAAGGGGCACGCTGCATGGACTGCGGCGTACCTACTTGCCATTCTGGAATGGAGATCAACGGCATCACAAGTGGTTGTCCTGTTTATCACTTGATACCCGAATGGAACGATCTGGTGTATCAGGGGAAATGGAAGGAAGCCCTTGCCAAAGAACACGAAATGAACAACTTCCCGGAGTTCACAGGGTTTGCATGTCCTGCTCCGTGTGAAGGAGCTTGTGTTCTTGGAATCAACGAACCACCAGTAGCTATTCGCAGTGTAGAGAGATCTATCATTGAAAAAGGATTTGAGGAAGGCTGGGTCAAGCCAGAACCACCAGCTTATCGCACAGGTAAAAAAGTAGCGGTCGTCGGTTCCGGGCCTGCAGGTCTGGCAGCCGCTGCACAGCTGAACAAAGCAGGCCACTGGGTCACGGTTTATGAGCGTAACGACCGTGTCGGTGGATTGCTCACTTATGGAATTCCTGAAATGAAGCTGCCTTATTCCGTGGTCGAACGTCGCGTGAACATTTTAAAAGAAGAAGGCATCCAGTTCATGACAAACACAGAAGTTGGTCGTGATTATCCCGTCTCTCGTCTGAATGAAGAGTATGACACAGTCATTCTTTGTGGCGGAGCGACAACGCCAAGGAACCTGGAAGTAGATGGACGCAACTTGAAAGGCATCCACTATGCAATGGACTTCCTACACTCCAACACAAAGAGTCTTCTCGATTCCGATCATGAAGACGGAAACTACATCAGTGCGAAAGACAAAAATGTCATTGTCATCGGTGGAGGGGACACAGGAACCGACTGTATGGCGACATCCATGCGTCACGGCTGTAAGAGCCTGACTCAGTTTGATATTTATGATAAAAAAGGTTCTACACGTGACAATGAAGTCAACCCTTGGCCACAGTATCCGGTCATCCACCGCGTGGAGTATGGCCAAAAAGAAGCAGAAGCGAAGTTCGACAAAGACCCACGTGCCTATGCAGTTATGACGAAGAGGTTCGTTGGAGATGAGAACAACCGTATTAAAGAAGTGCACACGATTGACGTCGCTCTTTCTTACGACGAAAATGGCAACAAAGTCCGTACTGAAATCCCAGGCACAGAAAAAGTATGGGAAGCAGACCTTGTCTTGCTTGCCATCGGTTTCAGCGGACCGGAACAAGATTTAATCGATAAACTCGGCATTGAAACGACCGTCCGTTCAAACGTTGCCGCCCAGTACGGGAACTACACGACGAACGTCGAAGGCGTATTCGCTGCCGGAGATATGCGCCGCGGGCAGAGCTTGATTGTTTGGGCCATCAACGAAGGCCGTGAAGTCGCACGTGAATGCGATCGCTACATGATGGGCGCATCTCAGCTACCATAAATATGATTAACCCTTTTAGCCACCTCTGAAACAGAGGTGGCTTTTTGTGTTTAGCACCTTAAACTTATATTGGTTTACTAAAAGAGTTATTCAACAATATGGCAGGATTGTTGAAGACTTGATTTCGAGATGTTTCGGGGTTCGTTGCTGAGTTGAGCGTCAGGGGTGGCTGGGAAGCAACTTGCTTTCCTGTGGGGGAGCGCCGAGCTTCCTCGGACTGCGTCCTGCGGGATCTCGCCTATCTCCTTCTCCCACGGGAGTCTCGCAGCTTCCCAACCCCCCCCTACCATGAAAGTGAGAAACGAACCCATTTACTGTGGGAGGGTGCCTTCCACTATCCTGGTCTTATACGCAAAAAGCGCTCTATAACAAGTTTTTTGCATGCAGAATAGTGTGCTTAGGAGTTCATTCCCCTCCAATAACCATGTATATAAAAGCAGCTAATTCCGAAAGTGGTTTCGAGATACTTAAATGGCAAAGGGGCGGAGGGGAATGGCGAGACTCCTGCGGGAAAAAAGTGCATGGTGAGACCCCACAGGACGCAGTCCGAGGAGGCTCACCGCGCTCCCGCGGAAAGCGAGCCATTCCCCGCAGCCCCTAAACGCACACAAAAGTCTCGAAACTGAGTCTTTAAGAAAAGGGAGCTTTTACGAAATAATCACTATAAGGAATTACTTTTAAGAGTTAGAGTTTCTTCGTTGTTTACGAACACCTTCCGACAAACTACTTTTTTAGAAGAATAATTGTGTGTTTATTCTGTCGAATCGGCGGGTACGTAGATTGTAATGTTTATTTATTACTTACCATTCTAAGGAGTGGTTTCTTAAGGAGGAGCTCAATGAGTAATAAAAGATCAAGAAAAGATGAGCAATTGGATCAGTTCCGGGTGGATGACTCCGGCAAACATATGACGACGAACCATGGAGTCAAAGTATCAGAAGACGAATTTTCATTAAAAGCAGGTGTGCGTGGTCCTTCCCTATTAGAGGACTTTCATTTTCGTGAAAAAATGACTCACTTCGACCATGAGCGTATCCCTGAGCGTATTGTTCACGCGAGAGGTTTTTCCGCACATGGAGAATTTCAATTATATGAATCGCTTGAGAAATACACAAAAGCTGATTTTCTAAATGATACATCAAAAACTACGCCGACATTTGTAAGGTTTTCAACAGTTGCTGGTTCCAAAGGTTCCGCAGAAACGGTGCGTGACGCTAGAGGATTCGCAACGAAATTTTACACAGAAGAAGGAAACTATGACTTAGTCGGAAATAACATACCCGTCTTCTTTATCCAGGATGCTATCAAATTCCCTGACCTTGTCCATGCAGTCAAACCTGAACCACATAACGCGATGCCGCAAGCAGCGTCTGCCCATGATACGTTCTGGGACTTCGTTAGCCAAAACCAGGAGTCTGCCCATATGGTGATGTGGACGATGTCTGATCGCGCTATTCCTAGAAGTCTTCGCATGATGGAAGGCTTCGGTGTTCACACATTCCGTTTAGTAAACAAAGAAGGAAAAGCGCATTTCGTTAAGTTCCACTGGAAACCTGTCCTTGGTACGCACTCCCTCGTATGGGACGAAGCCCAAAAAATCAATGGTAAAGACCCTGATTTCCACCGGGGAGATCTTTATAACTCCATTGAAAACGGTGATTACCCTGAGTATGAGCTTGGTATCCAAGTGATTCCAGAAGAAGATGAGTTCAAGTTTGATTTTGATGTTCTGGACCCAACGAAGCTGTGGCCGGAAGAAGACGTTCCTGTTCAAATTGTTGGTAAAATGACGTTGAATCGTAATGTGGATAACGTGTTTGCTGAAAACGAGCAGGTGGCCTACCACCCAGGAAACGTCGTACCAGGCATTGATTTTACGAATGATCCGTTGTTACAGGGGCGTTTATTCTCCTACACAGATACACAGTTGATCCGTTTAGGTGGACCTAATTTCCATGAACTTCCGATCAACCGTCCTGTCTGTCCTTTCTTTAATAATCAACGCGATGGCTACGGCCGTCAAACGATTAATAAAGGTCAGGTCAGCTATCATAAAAACTCACTTGCGAACAACACCCCGACGCCTGCAAGTGAAGAAGAAGGTGGCTATGCCCACTACCAGGAAAAAGTGGAAGGTTATAAGATTCGTGCCCGCAGTGACAGCTTTAAAGATCACTTTTCTCAGGCTACCCTGTTCTGGAACAGCATGAGTGATCACGAAAAAGAGCACCTAATCAATGCGTTCAGCTTTGAACTTGGAAAAGTGGAAAGCGAGGCAATTCGTGAAGAAGCGGTGAAAATGTTTGCTAATGTAAGCCTTGAGCTTGCCCAAGGCTTCGCTAAAAACATTGGCGTCACTCCTCCAGAGAGTGGAGGATCTGACGTGAAAAAATCTTCTCCTGCACTCAGCCAGGCGAATACGGTTCACAAGCCATCTACCCGTAAAGTCGGAGTCATTTTAGCTAACGGCTTCAACGGAAAAGACGTTACTCAGGCTCTGAAGGAACTTTCTTCAGAAGGAGTCATGACAGAAATCATTAGTGATAAGCAGGGAATGGTCAAAGGTGATGACGGTTCAGAATTTAAAGTCGATCACACTTTCCTTACTACTGATTCCGTTCTGTATGATGCGCTGTATGCGGTCGGAGGGAGCAATGAGGAAGAGGCGTTCAAGAAGCATGCCTCTCATTTCCTTAACGAAGCATTCTCTCACTACAAACCGCTGGGTGCTACCCACAATGCTGTTCAGTGGTTGAGCGATAACAAGCTCGCCGATCACAGCGGTGTCGTAGCTGGTGATGATGTCAAAGGTTTCACAGAAGATTTCGTACATGCAGTGGCTGCCCACCGCCACTGGGATCGTCAATTAATTTAACAACAACCCTGCCGCCCTACCTTTCACCCCGGGGCCGGTGGGGTTTTTATCTTACTCTCATAAACGCTAGTCATAGTGGTTTGTTCTGTCTCAACTATCCATGTCCAACGAAAAACATTTATAAAATAATAAGTAAGCCATAGACCAAAAGCCATTGATTCATCAAGTTGAGCATAGTCTTGAAAGGGAAAAAGGGACGATTTTTCGTATAGTTTGTTTAAATCGCGTGATGATAAGGAAAAGGGTGAATAAATACAAAAAGACGAAGAGGTGATTCCATGATTCGTACAATCTTAATGATCATTGGTTTAATTGTAGTGATTAGCTTCATTATTTCCATGCTATAATAATTAATTTAATAAGAATGAAGAAAATGACCGGTATTCAAATACTGGTCATTTTTATGCTCAAATTTTTTTTAGCATGGCTGTGAATACAATAATTAGTTAAAGAATATGGCAGGATTGTGTAAGACTCAGTTTCGAGACTTTTGTTGAGTGGATGGGGGCTGCGGGGAATGGCTCGCTTTCCGCGGGAGCGCGGTGAGCCTCCTCGAGCTTCGCTCTGCGGGGTCTCACCAAGCACTTTTTTCCTCTTCTATATCCGGTTCCGGCGCCTAGCGGCTAGTGAGACTTCCCTCGCTTCTGTACGATAAGTCAACATCGAATCACTCCGTTCTTCGTGTTTCCTTTATCTCCGCCAGCTCAGTCCAGTCCATACGCCGCTGATCGAGGCGCCTGCACACTTAAGGTAGGAGTCTCCCCATTCCCCTCCGCCCCTTTGCCATGGAAGATTCTCGAAACCACTTCTGGAAAAATCAGCTTGTATGATTGAGGGAAGTGGATAAACACAACGTAAAAGCTTGATCCAGAGCGCTTTATGCATGCTTAGGAGAGAAGAGTGGGAGAAACTCGTTCTCGGTATAGGGGTTCGTTTCTCCCTTACATGGAATGGGGTTGTTGGGAAGCTGCGAGACTCCCGTGGGAGAAGGAGATAGGCGAGATCCCGCAAGGCGATAGCCTGAGGAAGCTCGGCGCTCCCCCACAGGAAAGCGAGTAGCTTCCCAACCACCCCTGACTCCAAATGAGGCAAACGAACCCCGGATTATCTCGAAACTGAGTCTTCCACAATCGAGAGCTTTTGTTGAAGAGAAGAGGTGTCTGTGTTTCAGCGATTAAGAAAATTTCGGTATAATGAAAGAAAATGATTAGAAGGAGGACAAAAAGGTGAAGGAAGCAGTTGAGTTACATAAAGGTCAGTTTATTGAAGAATTAAAACAGTATTTAAGCATACCAAGTATTTCTTCCTTGTCTAAACATAAAGAAGACGTCAAAGAGGCGGCGGATTGGACAGCGAGTGCCTTGAAAAAAGCCGGCATGGAGAATGTGGAAGTCATCCCTACAGAGGGGCATCCAATTGTTTATGCGGATTGGCTTCATGCAAAAGGAAAGCCGACGGTTCTTGTGTACGGTCACTATGACGTGCAGCCGGAAGATCCGATTGACTTATGGGAAACCCCGCCATTTGAACCGGTTATCAGAGACGGGAAAATTTTCGCCAGGGGAGCTACGGATGATAAAGGTCAGCTCTTTATCCATATCAAAGCAGTCGATCTTCTTATGAAAGAAAAGGGCGAGCTTCCGGTCAATGTGAAGTTTGTCATTGAAGGAGAAGAGGAAATCGCAAGCCCGAACCTTGGTCCTTTCATTCAGGATAATGAGGAAAAGCTTGCTTGTGATGCGGTAGTCATCAGTGATACGTCCTTTAGTGAGAAAGGGCAGCCGGCCATCTGTACATCTTTACGTGGGGCTTTGGCTATGGAGCTGACTGTCACAACCGCCAATTCGGATTTGCATTCGGGCACCTATGGCGGTGGCGTACCAAATTCGATTCATGCCCTCGTCCAACTGTTGGATTCGCTGCATGAAGAAAATGGCCGTATTGCCGTTGAAGGCTTTTACAAAGGTGTTCCGGAACCTACAGAAGCTTTAAGAAAAGAAGTAGCGGAAGTCCCATTCAATGAAGAGCGCACCAAGCAGGAATTAGAACTTGATGAACTTTTCGGAGAGGAAGGGTTCACTTTTCATGAGCGTGTCGGTATCCGACCGACGCTTGAAATCAACGGAATTACAGGTGGATTCCAAGGCGAAGGCTTGAAAACGATCGTTCCTAAAGAAGCGAGTGCGAAAATCAGCTGCCGTCTCGTTGGTGGACAGGATCCCCAGAAGGTTTTTGAGGCGATTCAACGTCATGTAGCCGATAACCGACCAGTGGGTGCGAAAGTTGACCTTCATCAGTACATTAAAGCAGACCCGGTGGCGATTGATTCAAAAAATCCTTATATTCAAAAAGCGGCAGATGCGTTTGAAAGTGTGTACGATGTG
Organism: Halobacillus trueperi; assembly: GCF_003386945.1. Taxonomy (NCBI): domain Bacteria; kingdom Bacillati; phylum Bacillota; class Bacilli; order Caryophanales; family Bacillaceae; genus Halobacillus; species Halobacillus trueperi. The sequence goes on from NZ_QUAE01000004.1 coordinate 209,409, forward strand.
CGGCCGCTATTCCCCAAGGAGGGCGGTTCGATTCCAATTGTCGAAGTTTTCGGTCGTGTGTTAGATGCACCGGTCGTATTGATGGGCTTCGGACTTCCGACAGAAAACCTGCATGCGCCAAATGAACATTTTCATCTTGAGAATTTCACTAAAGGGATAGAAACGGTTTGTAAATACCTTCAAGAGTTATAAAGGGAAAAGGCTGAGAATGAAGCTCTCAGCCTTTTTTATATGCAAGATCAAGAATGGACTGGATGAAGGGCCCTTTTTTCTCTGTGTACACCGAGCGTTCTCTATAGGTCTCAGCTAACTGTTTTTTTAGAGATTCATAGGCTTTGGCGGATCCCGGGTTCGCACGCAAGTAGTTTCGGAATATAATTTTTTCCTCCCACTCGGAGCCTTTCCATTCACAGATGTGCAGGTGGAAGGTGTCGTTCGTATTGGTTTCTTTTTTGAAAAAGCGTCTTGTCCTTAATTCAGGCTTAGGAACATATTCATACCCTGCTTGTGAAAGGGGAGGAATGTAGCGTGTGAACTCATCAAGGTCCTCCACCCCTAATAAAATATCAATAATTGGCTTAGCGGGGAGGTTTGGTACAGAAGTACTCCCAATGTGCTCGATGGGAATGGTCGGATCCCCGAGTTCTTGTATGATGGCGTTTTTTTCTCTAGCGAAGGCCTCAGGCCATTCGGATTGATAAGGAGAAAGCTGTACACGATTTTGATGTTTCTGTTCATCGCAGGTGAAGCAGTTCAGTGTTTTGCTTTCAGACAAAACCCCATTCAAGAACCCATTTTCACAATAGATCGTTGTGCCGCATTCAGCACACGTGCCAACTTTTTCGTGCACGACGGTCACTCCCTTACCTTTTAGATTTTGGATATGTCTGTCTTTTTTTGTCAAAACGAAACGTTAAAATGTTAGAATAGTAGAAAGATACTAGTTAGGAGGATGATCATGGAACAACTTCAGACAAAGCCAAAGACGTTTGGCGAAATACTTGATCATACATTCAGTATATCAAAGAAAAACTTCGGTCCTTTATTTCTCACATTACTCATTATATTTGCGCCGCTCTACATATTTGATTACTTATTCATGGTGCTGAGCGGGATCAACTTGTTCCGCGAGCCGTCAGGAGGAGGATTCACAGAAGGGGTCCTGAACAACCTGGATACGGCAGCGGCTACCCAGGAGCTTGTGGCGACAAATCTTGGGATCGGTATGGAAATGTTGTATTTACTTGTTTCTACTGTTCTTGCCATTATCATCTATCCGATTGCCCAGGCATCGGTCATTGTAGCGACGAGTAAAGCACTGAAGAGTGAAACCTGGTCCAAAGGTCAAGCGATTAAAGGGGCGTTCTCAAGGTTTTGGCCGATCATTGGAAGCACAGCCTTGATGGGAGTCATATTCGGAGTCGCCGTCTTTATCGGGTTTCTTCTTTTCGGTATTTTAGGAGGCATTAGCTTTGCGAGGGATGGCTTTGGAGTAGGATTCATTATGTCGATCATCCTCGGTCTGTTGTTTTTCGCGGCGGTCGCTTTTTTTGTGACCAAACTGAGCATGTTTTTTGGAGCGATCGTTTTCCAAAAGGTCGCCCCGGGTTTTTCAAAAAGCTGGCAGCTGACGAAAGGACGCTTCTGGTTCACATTCGGATTGTTCATCGTCTTCTTCATCATCACCATCTTGCTTACTTCCGTAATGGAGGGGGTCTCTGCGCTTCTTTTAGGTGGTAGTCTTCTGGGCCGTGTGCTGACAGACCTTGCTTCCATCATTACGACATTGTTTATGATGGTCGGTTATACGGTGCTGTTTTTTGACTTGAAAACAAGGAACGAAGCGGATGATTTGAAAGATATGATTGCTTCTTACAAAGAATCATGAACGTAGGTGAATCATGTGAGTCGATCAAATGAAGGAAAAGAACAACTGAAGGAAATTCTCGAGCGTCCGGAGTATCAAGCGTATGAGCAGGAATCTCAGACGGCGAGTCAACGTTTTTTGGATGTCATTGCCCAATGGGTGAAAGAGTTGCTTGAGACTTGGTTTCCTAATTTCCAAGTCTCTGATTCTGCCATTAACGGCTGGATCTATTTTTTTGGTTTCATCGGAATCGGCATCCTGTTGTTTCTTGTCATTAAGCTTGTGGGACGGCTCTCGGGTGAGAAGAAGTTGTCTGAAAAGCGTACCTTCAGTATGACTTCAGACTTGGCATGGTCGTCAGAGAAGCATGTGCAGGAAGCGGACGCACGAGCGGCAGGTGGTCAATTTTCTGAGGCAGCCCGTCATGTTTTTCTTGGTATGCTGTTGGATTTTGATACGAGGGACCTTGTCGAGGTGAAAACGTGGAAAACGAACGGGGACTATGAAAAAGAACTGCAAGACTCAAATCATGCGCTAAGTGCTGACTTTTCTTTCCTTGCGAAAACCTTTGATCAAATCACCTATGGAAATCGGACACTCCAGAAAGAGGAGTTTGATGAATTCCGCTTTCGGGCGTTTCAGTGGATGGATCAAGAAGGGAGGAGAGAAGCGTGATCACTACAAAGAAAACGTGGCTTTGGATCGCTGTCACCTTTGCCCTTCTTGCAGGCATTCTTTATTGGCTCTCCAGCGGACGTCCAGAACCGTACCCTCCTTTTCTATCTGATTCCCCTTCACAGACAGGAATCAAGGCCTTTTACACGCTTCTAGATGAACAAGGTGAGGAATCTGCACGCTGGGATAGCAAACCGAGCCGGCTGCCGGAAGCAAGTGGCCGACAAACGCTTTTGATGATCGAGCCTTTTTCCACCGTCAGCGGAGCTGAGATGCATCAGTATGAAGAGTGGATGGAAGAGGGGAATACCATCTGGCTGATGAAAAACAATCCTGTCGGTTATTTTGATACCCAAGTAGACTATGGTGTCTTACCTGTAGGTGAAACGACGGTGGAGGATGAGAATGGTCGTACATATACCGTTGAGGTTCAACAGGAGCACCGGCTGCAGACGAAGGGATCGGATGATGTCCTATTGAGTGATCGTCAAGGTGTGCTGGCCTTCCAGCGTTCTTATGGGGATGGTGCGCTGATTGTTGGCATGAATCCGGATTGGTTCACAAATGGAATGATCACGGACCGAGAACATTATGAAGTGATCACATCGATATTAGCATCAGAAGCCGAATACAGTAGGATTTGGTTTGATGAATATATCCATGGACAGGATGGTTTTTTTGCCGGATTGGACGTCTATCCGAAGTGGCTGATCGTCTTCACCCTACAGCTTGCTTTGTTTATGCTTTTCTTTTTATGGATGCAGGGCAAAAGGTTCGGTCCGTCGTTTATGCCGAGAGAAGCGGTTGTGCGATTCGGGGATGAACGCCTGCAGGCTCTTGCTGCCTGGTACCGAAAAGGTGAGTTTTACAGAGAATCGCTAGCCGTTCAGGAATCCTATATTCGAAAGCTTTTACAGGAGCGGTTTGGTGTATCATCCCAGGCGTCCTGGGAGGAGATTCGTCACACGCTATCGTATCGGTTGAATGATCAGGATTATCGGGATTGGGAGAAATGGACGAAAACCGTGGAGCCGTTGGAAAACTTAACGGGTGTAGATAAAAAGGCATTTTTAGATTGGTCGCATACGTTCGATCAGATGAGGAAAGAGGTGCAAGGGTCATGAATGAAAAATTAGCTGAGTTGATACAAGCCTATGAACAAAGGGTTTATGGGCAGTCCGAGAATGTCCGTTTGATGCTCGCGTCCGTCCTTGTTGGCGGACATGTGTTGTTAGAAGGTGTTCCTGGAACCGGGAAAACAAAAATGGTCCGAACGTTAGCGAACCTCCTTGGAGGCGACTTCAAGCGGATTCAGTTCACGCCGGACCTCTTACCGAGCGATATTACCGGAAGCATGATCTATAACATGAAAACCGGTGATTTTGAGACGATGAAAGGACCTGTGTTTACGAATGTCCTGCTTGCTGATGAAATCAACCGGACACCGGCGAAAACACAAGCGGCCTTGCTTGAAGCGATGGAAGAAAAGCAAATGACCATCCAGGGGGAAACGTACACACTTCCAGATCCTTTTTTCGTTGTCGCGACCCAAAACCCGGTGGAGTTTGAAGGGACGTACCCACTACCGGAAGCGCAGCAGGATCGCTTTTTGTTCAAATTACATATCGATTTTCCGTCCATGGAAGAAGAAGTGGCCGTGCTTAAGCAGATGATTATATTCAAACAAGAGGAATCGGTTCAACCACTGTTGACGGTTGAAGAGTTCAACAGGATCAGTGTTGAGATAGCGGGCGTCACGATGACCGATGAAATGTATGGTTACATCATGTCAATCGTTCGTAAGACGCGTGAAACGGAATCGATCCGCCATGGAGCAAGTACGCGGGCAGGTATTGCGATTGCGAAAGCAGCGAAAGCGTGGGCATACTTGGAATCACGGGACTACGTCACCCCTGACGATGTCAAAAAGGTCGCGCTGGCTTCCTTGAGACACCGGGTGATTTTAGCGCCCCATATGGAACTGGAGGGAGTGACCCATGGCCAAATCATTCAAGAACTTGTGGGATCAGTTCCTGTTCCGCGATAAAGGGATTGTTCCAACGAAACGTCTGCTCTTGTTTATACTCGCCTTATCCACCGTGTTGATTCTACTCACATGGACAGGTGTTTCGTGGCCTTTCATCATCGCTTCGAATGGAGCGATTTTATTATTGAGTTTGATTGACCTTACTTTTTCACCTAAACGGAAAGAGCTTCAAATTCGACGGGTGATGGATGGAGAAATGGAGCGGGGGATCGAAAACGAGGTCTCAGTGTTGGTCAGGAATGCTTCTGACAAAAGGTTGGCGATGAAAGTGATCGATCACTTTCCGCAATCGTTCAGCCAACCCTTTCCTTTGAAAAAAGAAATCCAGGGATATGAGGAAGCCCGCATTACCTATCTTTTTCACGCCGAACAACGCGGAGACTACACGCTTCCTCACCTTCATGTCCGCTATCGTTCTCGCTTTGGTTTATGGGAAAAACAGATGAGGGTGGAGCAAACCGATAGCGTTCGGATCATTCCGGATCTCACGGAAAGCAGAAACTTCCTGGAGGACGCGCAGCGTTTCCTTCTTTACGAGGGAACACGACTGAAGAGACGTCAGGTGGGAACGGGAGAGTTCAGTAAAATCCGTCCTTATGTTGTAGGAGATGATATCCGGAAGATCAATTGGAGACAAACCGCGAAAGTTCAGAACCTGATGACCAACGAGTATGAACCAGAACACGGAAAGTTTGTTACCTTATTAATCGACTGTGGACGTATGATGGGCGTGGAGCTTGAGGAGAACAATCGATTGGAGAAGTCTCTCGAGGCTGCGATGACGGTGGCGACCGCTGCCTTGAAGCGCGGCGATTACGTGGCGGTTCTCGCTTTTTCAAAACACGTTCATGTGTATGTTCCACCAGCAAAAGGGATGGCGCATATGCAAACCATCCTAAAAGAAATTTATAACTTGAAAGTCGAAGGATTCGAATCCAACTATACGGCTGTGTTCCAACACCTGCAGAAGGTACAAAGCAGGAGGAGCCTCCTTTTATTGTTCAGTGATGTGAGCACTTTTCTATACGAAGAAGCAGCTTTGCATTATTTACAACGGTTGCGGCGCTCGCATTTGTTCTTAATGATCGGAATTGAAGACAGAGTCATAGATTCCCAGACAAGAAGAGAGCCTGAGGATGTACAGACCACATTAGTGAAAACGATGGCCCAAAAGCATGTCTTGGATAAAAAGCAGGAGCTGAAAAAATGGGAGCGACAAGGTCTCCAGATGATCGAGGCACCGGAGGAGGAGTTAGCGACTTCTGCCGTTTCCCATTACATCAATATTATGAACCGTGGACTTCTTTAGTTTTGCCGGCATTAATTTTTCCAATGGTTACGTATGCCAAAAGCCCGAGGACGGTAACGAATGCAAACGCGTATTTCGCTTCAAGGGATAAGGTAGAAGGGGTGATGTAACCTTCTACAATACCTGCGATGATAAAGAGCGGGAGTGTTCCAATCAACAACAGAACGGATCGGTAGGCATAGGTTTTTAATTGATAGCTGCGCGTTCGTTTGCCGGGGACCCAGAGCTTATAGCCCATCAAAAGACCCGCACCGCCCGCGATGAAGATTGCTGTCAGTTCAATGATTCCATGCGGGACGATATAGGCCCAGAAGTCATAGGTTTTTCCATGAACCATGAACAAAGCGGCCAGGGCACCGACAATGATTCCGTTGTAGATGAGAAGATAAACGGTCAGCAACCCGAAGGTCACGCCTCCGGCAAAAGCAAGAAAAGCAACTTGAATATTATTGGTCATAATTTCCGCTGACATGACAGGAGAATTAACCCCACCGTCCTGGCTGCCAAGCCGGCTCGGATCTACAGATTGAGCGATAGAATCAGGCAAAATCGTGTAAAGGCTCATCGGATCCTGGTAAACAGCAAGAAAAGCAGCCAAACTACCTAAAAAGAACAACAGCATGCTGATGACAACGAATTTCCATTGTTCACCGATGAGTGTAATGAATGAAATTCCGAACATTTGCTTCACTTGTTTCCAATTGGATGTGCTTTCCTGGTAAAGCATGTTATGCGCCTTTGTCACAAGGTCGTTCAAGTAACCGGTCGTTTCTTCTTCTGCAAAGTATGTTTGACTGTAAGCAAGATGCTGCGTGACTTTTTGGTACAGGCGCTGAAACTCTTCTAAATGTTTCGGTGCCCACTGGCGTCTGTTCTTATGTAGCAACTGAATCAGCTCTTCTAAACGTTTCCACTCTTCACGGTGGCGTTGGACGAAAGATCGATAGTTCATGGTTTCACCTGCAATACGGGAATTTTTTACATTCTACATCTATTATAGAAAAACAAAAGACATATGGGAACCCATAAGGAGGGAGGAAGAAGATGCAGGAAAGATGGAAAGTGAAGACCCCGGAACATGTGACTTTGAATTTCCAGCTGGCAGGCTTAGGAAGCAGGGGAGCGGCTCAAATTGTCGACTCCATTCTCTTGGGCTTATTATATAGCGGAATGATTGCGCTCCTCCTTTTTACAGAAAACCACTTGAACTTCATGTTGGAAGGCCGCGGGTGGGTAATCGCTTTTGTCATTCTTATCTTATTTGGCATCCAATGGGGCTATTTCTTCTTATTCGAATGGCTCAGCGGGGGTAAAACCCTGGGCAAAATGTTGCTCGGTCTTCGTGTCGTCAAAGAAGATGGAGGAAAAGCAACCGCCCTATCTATATTGATCCGAAATTTATTACGAATCATCGATATGCTTCCCTTCTATTATCTGATCGGGATGTTGATGGTTTTCTTCCATCCCCAGCATAAGAGACTGGGCGATCTTGTCGGTGGAACGATTGTGATCCACGAACGGAAAAAACAACGTTCGAAAAAGAAACAGACACTCGTGGAAAAAGAGATCGAAAACCGTGACCTGAAATCGGATCAACAAGTCGTTGGAGACTGGGAGAGACAAAACGTTACGAAAAAAGATTGGAATCTATTGAAAACCTATGTTCATCGTTACCCGACCTTAAAACCTACAGAAAAAAATACCATGACCAGGGAAGTTGCTGAGATCCTTCTTCCTAAACTCGGATTAGAGGATGGAACGAAAAGTGAAGATGAGTTAGCTACTCGACTTTATGCTGCATATATAGATTTAAAGGAAGAGTGGGAATTCCAGTTATAACAGAGAAAGAACAGCCGTCTTTTCGGGCAGAAAGGGGCTGTTTTTTTATGTCTAAAAGAGATTTTATAAATGATCAATCTTTATGTATGCGTTTGTATTTATAAGTATTTATGTGAATATACAAGAATTTGCAAATATATATTTACTTCAGTGTAGAATTTGGTATTATATACTAGGATTTAATAAAATACAGGCGAATAAACGGGCTGATCCATGGGGGAAGTTTATGTTTGTTCCTACCTGAAATTATAAAAAGGAAAGGGGATCATAGCTCATGCTTACATCTCTTTATGTGTTGTCTTTAACCGTTCTGCTTACGTTCCTTGTATTATATGCCGTCGATAAAGTTGCCCGTCGCTTTAAGAAAATCCAAAACCCTACAATCCAACAAGACCAAGTCCCAGCTGAAGTCGATTTCAGCCACCAGACATTCAAATAAATGCTTCAACAAAAGTGGCCCTGCATAAAAGGTGCCACTTTCTTTTTTAGACAGAGTTTACCCTCAGATTAGCTCCCTATACTTGAAGACTCAGTTTCGAGATGTTTTTGGGCTCCGTTTGCCATAATAGGAGTCAGGGGTGGCTGGGAAGCTACTCGCTTTCCTGTGGGGAGCGCCGAGCTTCCTCGGACTGCGTCCTGCGGGATCTCGCCTATCTCCTTCTCCCACGGGAGTCTCGCAGCTTCCCAACCACCCCATTCGATATAGGTGAGTAACGACCCCCTTTGCCAAGTTGGATTTGCCTTCCACCATCCCACTGTTAGAAGCATAAAGCGCGCTGTATCAAGTTTTCAGGATTCTAACACCTGAGCATGGGAGTTTATTCTTACAATTCCATCAAGCTGAATGGCTGCTTATTCTAGAAGTGGTTTCGAGACACTTACATGGTAAAGGGGCGGAGGGGAATGGGGAGACTCCCGCGCTCCCGTGGAAAGCGAGTCATTCCCCGCAGCCCCATCCACTCAAAAACATCCCGAAACTGAGTCTTCAGGAATCCTGCCATATACTTAATAACGAAGCGTGTTATTAAGACTAGGGTTGTCTTTGATAGAGGGGTTTACGTTTTGTTAGGTACCTGTTTGTGGTAAAATAGATATGTTTACATATAGAAAGAAAACAACCAAAATAAATACGTGTTCTATATATGATCAAGTACAATTCAACAGATGGAAAAGGGGATATCTCATGGCGAATAAAGCGGTTGTTCTAGGAGCGAACTATTATATTGGACTGAGTACGATCAGATGTCTAGGGATTCATGATGTTCACGTTGCAGCAGTGGACTATGACTGGGAAGGTGCCTACGGCCTTGAGTCCAAATATTGTTCAGAAGCATTGATTGGGCCTCACTATAAGGAAGATCCAGAAGGTTTGAAGACTTTCTTGATTGATTATGCCAAAAAGCAGGACGACGCCCCTGTACTTATTCCGACAGCCGATCCATATGTGGAATTCGTGGATGAATATCTGCCGGAATTAAGGGAATATTTCCTTATTCCTCAAACGGAACAAGGATTATATACTAAGATAATGGACAAAGGCACTCTCCACACGCTGGCTTCCCAGCATGGAGTAGCTGTTCCTGAAACGGTTCAAGTGGATGATGAGAACCTTGTAGAAAGAGTGGAAGAGGAAATTCAATACCCTTGTCTCGTAAAGCCGGTGGACTCACCAGCTTTTGTATCCAAATTCAGAAGGAAGCTTTTCAAAGTTCATAATAAAGAAGAGTTAATAGAAAAAGTTGAACAAGCGAAAGAAGCGAATATAGAAGTCATCGTCCAGCGAATTATTCCTGGTTTTGATGACCATATGTACACGTTTGATGCCTACCTGGATCAAAACTCCAAGGTGACGCATTGGGTGACTTGCCAAAAGCTTCGCCAATTCCCTGTGAATTACGGGGCATCTGTTTACACCCAGCAAAAGTATGTGCCGGAGCTTTATGAACTTGGTGCGAAGTTCTTGGAAGGAATCGGATATAAAGGTTTCGCTGAAATTGAATTCAAAAAGGACGCCGAAACCGGCCAATACTATTTGATTGAAATCAATGTACGTATCACGAATTTGAATCACCTATTACAAAAAACAGGTATCAACATCCCTTATATCACGTATAAAGAGTTGATTGGGGACCCGGTGGAACCAAAAGCGGTGGAAGAGGATCAAAATCTTGTTTTCTGGTATGCCTACGAGGACCTTCTGGCAGTCAGGGAATATATCAAAACAGGACAACTCTCTCCTCAGAAGGTCTTGAAGTCTTATTTCAGACCGAAAGCCCATGCCATTTGGGATCCGAAAGATCCAAAACCAGCGTTCTCCTTTGGGAAGAAGTTGGCGAACCTTGTGGTAAACAAAGTAACGAAGAAGAACAGATAACCTATACTCCGTCATGCTGCTGAGAATATAGATGGCGGACCGTAGGAAATGCTAACCAATAATCGAACGATATGGACGGAACGAAGTTGAATTCCATTGAACAGGCTAAAACAATGCAGGGAAGGTAGATAAGAATGGCTAAGTTGAAAGAATTATTATCATTCATCAATATACTGGAGTCATGGAATGATAGGGACCTGGACATCCGAGGACTCGCATACAATTCAAGAAATGTAGAGCAGGGAGATGTGTTTGTCTGTATTAAAGGCTTCAAGACGGATGGACACCGTTATGTAGCGGAAGCAGTGAAAAAAGGAGCGGCTGCCATTGTGGTCGAGGATTATCAGTCCGGATGGGAAGACCTTCCACAATATCAGGTGAAAGACAGCCGTCGTGCCCTGGCCGCACTAAGCGATGCTTTTTATAACCACCCTTCAAACGCAATGAAAACAATCGGGATTACAGCGACAAACGGGAAAACGTCCACTTCATTTATGACGGATGCCATTCTTGAAGAGCATGGTCTTAAGACAGGATTGATTGGTACTGTCGTGGTCAAGTTTGGTGACTATTCCGAGCCCACAAAGCTGACGACGCCGGAATCGCTTGACCTGCATCATTATTTTGCTCAAATGAGAGACCAGGATGTATCTCATGTCACGATGGAAGTTTCCTCCTCAGCTTTGGATTTAAGCAGAGTAGGAAGTGTAGATTTTGATATCGTTACACTAAATAACATTAGCCGCGAGCATATCGACCTGCATGGTTCTTTCGAAGAGTATTTCAACAGTAAAGCGAGCCTGATCCGCAATGCTGGTGAAGATAAATGGGCCATTTTGAACCTTGATGATTCTTATTCCGCATCCTTGATCGACGAAACGAAAGCCAATGTACTCACATTCAGCGTAGAAACAGGAGATGGAGATCTGGTATGTAAAGATTTGGACCTTTCCACAGGCCGAGCGAAATTCAACGTTGAAATCCGCAAACCATTTACCGTAGAGGGGAAAACTTATGAGCCGCAAGAGTTTCCTATTGAGCTCTCCACACCAGGGTATCATTCTGTTTACAATTCCATGGTAGCTATCACTGTAGGGTTGTTAAATAAGGTACCGATTCCAACCATTCAAGCCGGATTGAAAGCCTTCGGTGGTGTAGAGCGACGTTTTGAGATGGTGTTTGAGGATGATATTAAAATTTTGGACGACCACTTCGCCAACTATGGAAATATCAACGTCACCTTGAACACTTTGCAGCAAATGGAATATTCAAATCTTAAGCTCGTCTATGCGATTCGAGGAAGTCGTGGGATTACAGTCAACAGAGAAAATGCAAAAGCTATTGTGGAATGGGCGCCGAAATTGGGTCTGACGGAAGTGATTGCAACCCTCAGCCATTCCCATGTGGATGAAAAAGACCGGGTGACAGAAGAAGAGCTGCGTGTCTTCCAGGAAATGATGGAGGAAGCGGGCATCCATGTAGACTTGTATAAAGAGTTGGATGATGCCATCCACCATGCGCTCTCAGAAGCAGAAAAAGACGATGTGGTCTTGTTAGCAGGATGTCAGGGGATGGACCCTGGAGCGAAAATCGCCCTCGAACAGTTGAACAAGAAACGTCCGGAAATGGATGAAGAGAAATTGTTCAAGCCATTGAAGAACAGAGTAGCAGGAATCCTCTGATTAAATTGATACAGCAAGGTCCCGGTCTTTCGTTAGGAGGCATAACAGTGAATGATAAAATTATCGGCATACTCGGGGGAATGGGACCTGAGGCAACCGCCGAATGTTATATGAAGATTATAAGAGCGACGAATGCAAGTAAAGATCAAGAGCATTATCGAGTGATCATAGACAGCAATGCGAAGATTCCTGACCGTACAGAAGCCATTTCAGGAAAAGGGGAAAACCCTGTTCCTGAAATGGTCCATGCGGCTAAGAATTTAGAAAAGCTTGACGTGGACGTGGCGTGTATTCCATGTATGACCGCCCATTACTTCATTGAAGAAGTCCAAAAGTCTGTGTCCTTCCCATTACTGAATGCTTTCTTGGAACTGAAGAAATTCATCCAGGATCATTATCCAACCGTTCCAAAAATCGGGGTGCTCGCCACTACCGGCACCTTGGAAACGGGACTTTTCCAGAAGTACTTTGATCATTTGGAAGTGATCGCTCCAACACCATATACACAAAATGAAAAAGTGATGCGAGCCATCTATGGTGAAAACGGGATTAAAAGTGGAAACACGGATGGAGAACCCCTTCAACTATTGAAAGACGCTTCCCAGGAACTGTTGGACAATGGGGCAGAATTGATTATTTCAGGCTGTACAGAGATTGGTCTCGTGTTGAAGCCTTACCACCTGCCCGTTCCTCTGATCGACCCTATGGAAGTTGTCGCAAACGTCGTCGTAAAAGAAACTGTTTATCAAAAGTCATGAAAAGCGTCCCCCCTTCTTATATTTGTAACAAGAACCATTCATCAGGAGGGGTGCGTATCATGTCCAAAAGCGAGTTTGACCAATTTTTGTCAGATTCCTTCAAAGAGGGGATTTCCTTCAGAGAATTGAGGCTTTCTGAAAAAGAAGTATCTCACTTGAAGTCCCATTATCCTTCAGCCATCATCAGAAGGACGAGTGATGTCAACGACGCGTTTAAAAAATCATGGTATGAAGTCCATTTATCACCGATTCAAAGAAAACCGGAAAGTCTGGATTCAATACGTCAAGAAAATATCCGGCTCAAGCGCGAGCTGGAGACCTTGAAGAAAATGAAAAATTAAGCTCATGAAGACAATTCCAAAAGGATTGTCTTATTTTTTTTGCTCTTTTTTAGATGTTCATCCGCAGTTACGCCCCTCTATTGTTGGAAAATTTAACTTGAAATCAAGAAGGGAATCATTAGTTCTATTAACCTATGACTTTAATCACAAACCCGGCTCTTGTTAAGAGCATATTTTGTCGAAGAAAAAGGCAAACATACGTGTGTTTTGTTATGGTTTGAAACATAAATGTAATAATAATTTGTCTTTATTTAGCGAATATCTTTGATATAATGAGATAGGAAAATGCAACAGACGACTCAAAGTACATACAACAGACAACATAGATTCACAAAATGAGAGTTTAGTAGGAAGTGATATAAATTGTTCGATCTGCATCACCGCAGTCTAGCACCTTATGTTCTGAGGGATTCCGTTCTACACAGTGGAGAGATTGAACGGATTACACGGGGTGACCACCACTATGAAATTTAAAACATTCGGTCGCCACGGCAAAGAAGGCGTAAAAAGCTTAGCTAGAAACAGGTGGATGTCCATAGCTTCTATTTCAGCTGTGACCGTAACCTTATTGCTAGTTGGAGTTTTTGCCACATTGCTATTGAATTTAAACGACTTTGCATCACAGATCGAAGAAGACGTAGAAGTCCGCGTCTTTATTGATAGAACGGCTGAAGATACGAGTCGTGAAGCCTTAAAGGATAAAATCGAAGAAGTATCAGCGGTTTCTTCCGTGAAGTTCCAGTCCAAAGAAGAAGGGTTGGATCGACTGATTGATAGTTTAGGCGATGATGGAGAAGTGTTTGAATCCTTAAAGGATGAAAACCCACTGAATGACGTCTACATCGTCAAAACAGTCGAACCTGAAGATACGATAACAGTCGCACAGACGATTGAAGACTTTAATAGTGTAGCCAAAGTCGAATACGCCAAAGAAACCGTTCAGCGTTTATTCAGTGTCATGGATGTGGCTCGTAATGTAGGGCTTGCGATAATTGCCGGTCTCCTTTTCACAGCCATGTTCTTGATTGCAAATACGATTCGAATTACCATCGTTGCTCGTAAGAAAGAAATTGAAATCATGAAAATGGTCGGAGCGACAAATTGGTTTATCCGTTGGCCATTTCTTTTTGAGGGATTGATGATCGGTATTCTTGGTTCACTCATACCGATCGCGGTTGTTGTGTTCGGATATGATTATCTTTACACAGAAGTGACCACACGATACCCTACATTGTTCATTGAATTGTTGCCCGTTTACCCATTCGTGTTGAAAGTATCTGCACTCCTGATCCTTATGGGGATCGTCATTGGTTTATGGGGAAGTTTCACGTCTATACGTAAGTATTTAAGAGTTTAAATCTATTGATCTACCAAAAATAAACAGGTAAGGATTCGGGGGAGGAAGAAAGTTTGAAGTTGAGAGTTTTAGTAGCCACTCTGACCGTCAGTCTTATTCTATCCGGTTTTCCACTCTATTCTAATACAGTCAACGCAGAAACGAACCAAGATAAACTAGAGGAGAACCGTGCCAAGCAGTCTGAAATTGAAAAAGAAAAACAAGAAAAGCAGGAAGAAATCGAAAAGCTTCAACAACAACAAGAAAAAGTGAACGCAGAAATCGCACAGTTGGACAAACAAGTGATGGAAGCGATGGATAAGATTGAAACGAAAGAAAATGAAATTGCGAAAACAAGAGAAAATATCGAGCAATTAAAAGCAGATATTGCTGAACTTGAAAAAAGAATTGCCGAACGAGATGAACTTTTAAAGGATCGCGTTAAATCCATGCACCAAAACGGTGGAGCGATTGATTACCTAGATGTGCTTATGGGAGCTGAAAGCTTTGGAAACTTCTTAGAGCGTGTCATGAGTTTGAACACGATCGCTACACAGGATAAAGAAATTCTAGAACAGCATAAAGCAGATAAAGAAGAAGTAGAAAAGAAAAAAGCACAAGTTGAAGAAGAATTAGCATCTCTCGAGCAAAAGCTACAAGAATTAGAAGCTTTGAAACAAGAACTCGACCAGAAAAAACAAGAAAAAAATGAATTGATGGAGAGCCTTGAACGAGATGAAGAGCTTGCGCATAACCATGTAATGGACATTGAAGAAGAGCAGGATACCCTTGCTGCGCAGGAAGCTGCGATCCAGAAGGAAATTGAACGTGAACGCGAAAGACAGCGTAAAGCGGAGGAAGAAGCTAGAAAGAGAGCAGCAGAAAAAGCTGCGGCTGAAAAAGCAGCTGCTGAAAAGAAAGCAAGTGCTTCAAACACAAGCAGCAATAACTCAAGCTCTAGTTCCAACTCTAGTTCCAATTCGAGCTCGTCCACCGAGTCCTCCTCTTCCAATAGTGGAGCGCTATTCAGTTGGCCGGCAAATGCAGGAGTTACTTCTGAGTTTGATCGCAATCGTATCCATCCGATTACAGGAGAACCAAAATTGCACTCAGGAATTGATTTAGCTGGCGGAGGAACTATCCCAATTAGTGCCGCAGCAGACGGAACAGTCATCCGTGCCAATTACTCATCAAGCTACGGGAATGTGGTCATGATTTCCCACCGTATGAATGGACAAACTTTCACGACGGTATATGCGCATATGAGAAGTACACCTGCCGTATCTGCAGGACAATCTGTATCTAGAGGTCAGTTTCTTGGAAACATGGGTAGTACAGGGGCTTCGACTGGGCAGCACCTTCACTTTGAGATCCATGAAGGAAGCTGGAACGGGTCCCGTTCTAATTCTGTAAACCCACGTAAATACTTGCCTTAAAAATATAGATAAAGAAAGAAACCGATGGAAAATCGTATAGATTTCCCATCGGTTTTTTGTTTTTCTCTATAGGGTACGTTTCAAGTCACTTATGTAAGTATAAGTATGGATACGTTGTCTATCATTTATAAGGTATTCACTTACGTAAAGCTTGAACGATCAATCGATGACTTGGATTTGGGACCGGGTCACAGGTAATTAGTGTAACAATGGAATGAGATGTATCCTGCTTTAGCACACTCAAATCATCGGGATTCACAAGAAATGCTTAACGAACCTCATATTCATAAGAACCACTAGGGGTTGTCAGGACAATGTGATCTCCCTCTGTAACCTCATCTAGTCTATTAAACAATTTCCCTTCTCTATAACCCCTATGAGCTGCAAGAGCGGTATTTCCGTTGTTTTCAAGGTCTAAGGAGTTGTTCATCATTCCAACTCCGTAAGAAAGGGTTTCTTCCGTAACTCCTTCAAACACAGGTAGTCCTAATTGGATTTTAGGAATTTCAAGGGTAGCAATCGCCTGTAGTTCTTGTGGAAATTGTGTTAATTGGGGAGAGGGAGCGGGCTTATCTAATAAGTTATTCACATGTGCATAACTTTCTGAGATTTTATTAGAGGAAGAAAGAACACCCTCTCTTCCTTTATTGAAGTTGTCTATAATCTTGTCTTGTTGGTAAGAGATATATTGGTCTTCCATTTGTGGGTACACTAGGAAACTGATGCGGATGAGAATGAAAAAACTAGCGAACCACTTCATAAGGCCGTCTTATTTTTAATATAAGTTTTAATTACTTTCTTTTTAGGGATGTGAAGCTCTTGAGAATGTATAGGTAGAGGTGCTGAATTTGTGAGGTCTTCATTGCAAATAGGACAATCCCAGGGACCGTAATTACTACTACTGTAAGATGCTCTGTGACAGCGGGTACATACTTTCTTTATCACGAAATTTCCTCCTCTACTAGTGTTCGTTTGTTCTTAATAAAGAATTTTCACTCTCTATTATACCTCAACGATGTTACATAACAAGCATTATTAAGAACAATTGTTCATTTTATCTTACACTATATCGTATATAAGTCCTTATTTTCTTTATAATGTAAACGTAACATACGTTCGGTGTTATACTTAAGGAAGATCATTCTTCATGACCAGTCTTCCAGCTTGTAGTTCATAAATGAAGGAGGAAGAGGATGAATCGAATGAAACTGATCCCTTACAGAATGGATGCTATTTTGGATACGACGAAGGAAGTCCCAAAAGGTGTGCATATGGTTGAGGCTCAAAGTATATGGGACGAGACGCGCCAGGGAGAGAGCAGCATTATAGCTGTCATTGATACAGGGTGTCAGAGTGATCATCCAGACTTACAAGGACAAATTGTAGGCGGACGTAACTTTACAGATGATCATGATGGAGACCCTGACAATTATCAAGATAATAACGGACATGGAACTCACGTTGCAGGGACCATTGCTGCTAAGGAAGATGGAGAAGGCGTTGTTGGTGTTGCGCCTCAAGCAAAGCTTCTTATTCTTAAGGTGCTCTCTGAAGAGGGGAGTGGGCAATATCAGTGGATTACTGATGCCATTGATTATGCGGTTCAATGGAGAGGGAAAAACAATGAGCGGGTTCGAGTGATCTCTATGTCTCTTGGAGGACCAGATGATACGCCCGAACTAAAAAAATCGATCTTGAATGCCATTTCCAAAGGGGTTTCTGTTGTATGTGCGGCAGGTAATGAAGGTGATGGGCGGGAAGATACGATGGAGTACGCTTATCCCGGAGCCTATAATGAAGTCATCCAAGTGGGAGCTGTTGATGAAGGACGTCGCCTAGCCTCATTTACTAACACAAATGATCAAATTGACCTTGTAGCTCCAGGTGTTAATGTCCTCTCCACCTATCTTGAAGGTAAATATGCTCGATTATCAGGTACATCTATGGCAACTCCACATGTTTCTGGTGGTCTTGCATTAATCATTCCTTTAGTAGAGGCTCAATTTCAGAGGGAAATGTCCGAAACGGAAGTGTTTTCACAACTTATTAAACGGACTACACCACTAGGTCACTCTAAAGTCGCTGAAGGAAATGGTTTGATGACCTTGGCACTGACAAAAAAATTAGAAGATTTATTCAGCACCTATATCACATAACCATATATTTTAATGGAGAGGTTTTAAACCTCTCTTTTTTTGTGCAAACCAAGTCCACCAACTAGAAAGAGAATTAAAATCTCAGTCCGTGATTTTGTGTCGAAAATAGTAAAATGATGGTTACAACGTGATTGTTTACATATATGAATACATGTTTGCAAAAATGATTACTTGCACACAAAAATGAAAACAAAACGTGTGCAATCACGTTTACATGTACACAAAAGTGTACGCATGTTGTTTTAAAGGGATGCGTGCAATTATGCATACATGTACACAATAATATATACAAGTACACAATTATGAACACGTAAAAAGGCGCATTGACTATTTTCTGATTGTTTAATAGATTTAAAGTAAGGTGAGGTCAAATCTAGCAAAAGAAAAGGAGAGCTGTGTAATGACGAAATCTAGAATTGCAGCTGTTGATGTTGGTAACGATGCCGTGAAGGCGAACTTTGGAAAATTGGAATCTTCTTTATATATTCCTAACGTGGTCGCTAGAGATCTTGAGGACCGTCCGGTTATCGGAATTGAAGATCTAGATGATAAGGATCCACTCGATAATCTACATATCCGAGTGCATTCCCCTGCTTTACGTGAAAACAATGCTATTTATCGTGTAGGGAATTTAGCTACGAAGACTACAAACTCTGCGGAGTTGGATCCTGGAAGTTACAAATCAGAAGAAGATCAAACATTGATCATGCTGTTTGCATCTCTTGCTATGGACGCTGTTACTGGGAAAGATGCGCAATCAGCTAAAAACAATGTACTTGAAGCGAACTATACACTTGGTACAGGTTTACCATTGCGTGAAGTGAAAGAAGGAAAAGATGTAGGTTACCGTTCCCAGCTTCTAGGCTCTGTACACCAGGTGGAATTTTTAGTCACACCGAAATATCAAGGAATGAAAGTAAACATCAAGTTTGATGAGGTCAAAGTTTATCCAGAAGGATTTGCTGCTTATGTAAACCTTGTCATGGATAATGATTTGAACATTATTAATAAAGAGTTGGTAGATAAACAAATCCTGATTCAAGACATCGGGGGACTTTCTACTGATATCGCCGTTATTAGAAACCGCAACGTGGATGATGACAAGGCTCAAGGATTCAACTTGGGAGTGTCTGAATCATTGGAGATGATCCGTGACGAGATCCTTACGAAGCATGGGGTTGAATTAGACAGCCGTCGTGACGTCGTCGATATCATCACGCGTAAAAATGATCGCCACCACATCATGGTTCGAGGAAGCCGTACAAATGTGCACGACATTACGGACCGCATTTTACTTGAACTTGCGAAGAAACAGTATCGTTATTTAAGAAATGTATGGCAGAAGAATTCCCAGTCTGAAATCTGCTATTTCGTAGGTGGCGGTTCAGCAGTATTGAAAGACTATATTAAGACATTGAATAACAAACTGGATGGCTTTAACATTGAATTCTTTGAAGATGAGAATGAAAGCATCTGGATGATGGCCAATGCTTATTATAAGCTCATTTCTGACTATATCCGCAAGAATTCGAAGTTAGAAGACAAGTCTAATAAAAAAGTAGAACAAAAAGCCGGATCTTCTAAGTAAGGTGATTGGATGAGTTCTTCTAGAAAAAGTGTGGAGAGGGGCCAGTCGATTACGTTCCGGGTCCCCTCGGACACACCGGATCATTTATTAAAACAGCTGTCCCAGTTAAAAGAGAAGGAACGTAGGAATTTTTCAAGTAAAATCGCTCAGTTCGTCCTTGATGGAGTGAACCAGTCCTTTACGAAAGATAAGGAAACCGTGACCATTCCGCTTCCAAAAGCTCTTACTAAAGAGCAGAAAAGTTGGATCAAACATGAACACTCAGAAGCTCTCATCGGCAGCATCCTTTATCAGCTCATGATGGATCCTGTTAGGGCAACGACTTTACTTGCATCGTTAAATAGCAATGCCTATAACATTGATGATGCTCTGTATCTTCAAGAAGAGGCGGCTACAGAGGAAGAAGCCCCGGTTTCGACAGAGGTTGAACCTGAGAAGGAGAAAGCTGTGTTGCCTGAAACCCCACTCGATGTAGCTGGGGATGATGATTTGGATGATTTGGATTTGGACAATCTTCAAGCTGATTTTCAGGAACAACGGGAAGAAGATATTCAGGAAGAAGATGACGATGACTTGCTCGGTGACTTTTTATCAAGAATGAATAAATGATCATAAGCCCCTCGTATAAGCGGAGAGGGCTTATTTTTATGGACCTCTATTGATTGTTGGAGTTTAGGGGCTCCGGGAAACAGTTCGCTTTCCATGGGGCGGGCGCTGAGCCTCCTCAGGCTACGCCTTCCGGGGTCTCACCTGTCCCACACGTCCCATAGGAGTCTCACCGTTTCCCTCCGCCCCTTGACCATAAGAGTATCTCGAAACCACTTTCAGAATAAGCGGCCCTCTATCGTAATGGGAGTTGGTGTATTCAACTCTCAAACAAGCAGTAAACTATACTATAACGCTTGCTATAGAGCGCTTCTCAACTAGAAAGCAGTTATTATGGAAGACGCTCCATTCGTGTACGTGGGTTCGTTTATCTCATCTCTCGAGTGGGGTGGTTGGGAAGCTGCGAGACTCCCGTGGGAGAAGGAGATAGGCGAGATCCCGCAGGACGAAGTCCGAGGAAGCTCGGCGCTCCCCCACAGGAAAGCGAGTTGCTTCCCAACCACCCTGACGCTCAACATGGCAACGAACCCCGGAAACATCTCGAAACTGAGTCTTACACAATCCTGCCATATTGTTTAATAAGCATAAATCAATGCCCGCCTGTAGCGAACTCATTTGGATAAAAATTGGAACTATTCCCTGCCCATACTCGTATATAAATCAAAATAGGCGGAGGTGTTGGCATGGAAGTGGTATTGGACGTGAAGAATTGCAGTGTCGATATCCAAAAAGAAAGAATCTTGAGGGATATCAGTTTTCATGTGAAAAAAAGCGAAATCATGGCATTGGTCGGTCATAACGGGGCGGGAAAATCAACGCTAATGAAAACGATGATCGGTTCGCGGGAAAAAATCGGTGGAACATTGTCCATTGCCGGAAATGACCAGGACAAGCAATATAAAGCGTACAAAAGTAATTTTACATACATACCGGAAGAGCCGCTTTTGTTCAATGAATTGACGGTCTACCACCACTTTAAACTTTACCAGAAGAGCTATTCTGTTCCCGAGGGCGTTTTTGACAGCCGAGTAAAAACCTATACCGAAGGGTTTGAATTGAAGGACAAGCTGGATGAATACCCGGAAGCTCTATCCAAAGGGATGCGGCAGAAAGTCCAGACGATTTGTGCTCTCATTCCTGATGTCCCTGTTTTATTCATTGATGAGCCATTTATGGGACTGGATGTGTATGCAGGTCGCTTCCTTGAGGAAGAGTTAGTAAGAAAAAAAGTGCAGGGGGCCAGTATTGTATTGACTACACACCAACTGGAGAAGGTTTCTGAACTAGCCGATCGCTATGTCATGCTCGTTGAGGGTGAAGTCTCTTCTTCGGGGGATGTGTCGGAATTTCACGAGTTGGAAAGAAGGTCGACATGATGGAGCCTATGACGACATATTCGGTGTATAAATGGCTGAGAAAGAAAAGAAGGAAGAAGAAGTTTAATATTTATATACAGACCTACCATATGGTTGTGGATCCCGTCATGGTTTTTTATAGCGGATTGTTCGTCATCTTTTGTTTGTTCATCGGTTTTGACTGGCTGCAAGAGTTGATTACTCTTTTAGATGGAAGGGGATCGTTCATAGCTCCTTACGCTTTTTTCCTTCCTTTTTTGGCGATCATTAGTGCGGCCGCCACTTCTTTTACAGACCCTGGCATTCGTTTCACATCTTCAGAACTTCAGCTTAGTTTTTTGCCTCACTCAAGAAAGCGGCTCCTCACCTATTTGTTTTTAGAAAAGTTCATCGTTCAAGTCCTGATCATCATGGTTGTACCTCTTCCATTGGGTCTTGTCTTGATGTCGTGGGAAGCTGCCGTTCTATGGGTATCGCTTCTACTTTTTAGTTATCCCTTATCTTTATGGATGCAGTGGAAACTATTTTCGTTGTCTCCAATTAGTAAAATGATTGTTGCTTTATTAAGCTCAGCTCTTTCAGCTTTATACTTCCTTGGCTATCCTGTCATACTCCTATACCTAGGCTTATGCGTGCTGATTGTGGTATTTTTCATGCGTGAAGAAGAGGTGGACTGGGGGAGAGTCATCGACATCAATGATGCGCGTGTGTGGAACATGTGGTTGGTCGGTTATTTCACCGAGGTGAATATAAAGCCGCCGAAAAAATACGGGATAACCAAATCGATTTGGAAAAAGAAGAGGGGACGTCATTATACTGTGCAGCACCTGTATGGACGGATATGGATGGGATATTTTCAAAAGTCGGCGGATGTGATTTGGAAAACGATTCCGACTGTTTGTTTGATTATTATTGTCATTCCGATGAGGGTCGAATGGATGTTAATGTTCACGCTTCCCATTGCTATTGTCGTCTATCAAGAAGTAGCAGGGGGGCTTTTTTTAGATGTGGAGAATGTTTTCCATTCTCTGCCTCTTGAAGAGGAAAGCTGCAAAAGCAGCTACTTGAAATGGGCGTATATTGGGTTACTGCCTGTTTTCATCTCCTTTATCAGTATCCAAACCGTTCTGGGTGAATCGTTGGTAGCTGTTGGGATGCAATTGATCGCAATCATCTTGTTCGTCTATGTAGATCTTACCCGGGTCATCGACGAACGTTTGATGATGGTCCAAAAGGAAAATTTCTACCGTGAAGAGTGGAGAAGAGTGGCAGGCCTAGTTCTTCTTGGGGCGGGAGTGTATCACCCTTTGTTCTTACTTGGGGTTCCACTTGTTGTTTTCAAGTTCGGCCGATCGGGCGGGAGAGAGCTGATTTCATAAAAAAGACCCTCTGGTTCATCACAGAGGATCAATTCAAGCGGTTATGCTCAGCGAAGGCGATAAATGATTTTTCATCTTCAATTAAACCGCACGCTCCGCATTGGACTTTTACTTGCGGCCCTTTGTAGGCCATGTGAAAAGGGTCCATATTTTCTGATGAGTAACTCTCATCTGGCTCACCTGTTCTTGGATTCATTTTGACAGCTTTCGCTTCTTGTTCGATTAAATTAAAACGAGAGCGGTTAGTCTTACAGTTGGGACATAGATAAGGTTGCATGTTTGTCCACCTCCATTTTTACGTTTCCCATGTTTATGAAAAATATGAACAGGATCGTGAAAATCAGGGAATGCCCTAATATCCGTTCTGCCCTTTTGAAGGTATGATGATAGTAAGATTACGTGTGATCGAGGTGGAATAGGATGAAGGAGACAATGAAACTTCCAGCGGATGAAATCATCCAAATGTATGAAACGATGTTACATGATTTATCTTATGATCTTCATGAGAGGTATAGTCACCTTTTGACAGGGCTGCTCCATCAAATGGACCAGGAAGGAGGCTCATCAAAATCTGCTCTTATGTTAACTCATATTATTGATGATATGAGAAGTAAATCAAATGAGTCCACACCCCTATCTCTTGCTAAAATAGGGGTGGTTCCTGCCATAAGGCAATTTGGTAAAGAAATAGAACATCGATTTGGCGTAACTGTAAGCCTTTTGACCGAAAGACAATCACTTTCAATAGATCAACGGCTTCTATTCCGGTTGATTCAACAAACCATCCTCATGATCGTTGAGAATGCAGATACCGATGCAATCGACATCCATATGGAAGAGGATTCGGTAACGTTTTGTTTTCTTTCCCCACATGAACAGATCGATGTGGATGAAAAGGGTTTTCTTTGTCTTATACAGAAAAGAACAGGTATGGAATTAAAAATCGAACAGAGGTCAGGGCAGTGGTTTTGGGTCTATTTCAAGAAGAGGGGGAATAAGGATGATTTCCATTGTGATCGTTGATGACCACGCCGTCGTCCGTTCTGGATTACGGATGCTCTTGAATGCGGTGGATGATTTTGAAGTCGCAGGTGAAGCCTCAGAAGGGGATGAAGCTTTTGCTCAAGTAGAGGAAAAGCGTCCGAACGTCGTCTTAATGGATTTGTCGATGCCGCACGGAAAAGACGGGTTATCAGCGACATCAGAAATAAAGAAACAATTCCCTGATACCCACATCCTTATTTTGACGATGCATGATGATGAAGAGTATTTGTTTCGGGCGATTGAACTTGGTGCATCCGGGTGTATTTTAAAGAATGCTCCTCATGAAGAGCTTTTAAAAGCCATTCGTCAAGTAGCAGATGGCGATGCTTACCTGTATCCATCAGCGACGAAACGGTTGATGGAAGACTACATGAACAAACTGAAAAACGGTACGACGTCGGACTCTTATCGTTTGCTGACGGACAGGGAACGGGAAGTGTTGGCCCTGGTCGCGAAAGGATTCGCCAATAAAGATATTGCTGAAAAACTAGTCATTAGTGTCAAAACGGTCGAAGCTCATAAGGCGCATGTAATGGAAAAATTACAGCTCAAGACCCGGCCTGAACTAGTAGAGTATGCCTGGAAGAAAGGGTTGCTTGGATATTCTCTATAAAGGGGATGAACGTGTGAGGCGATCGTTAGAAGAACTTTGTACAAAAGTTGCAGCAGAAACAGAGGCATCCTTAGTTGCCATTGCGGAATATCATTCCCCATCCCAGGGGGTCAGGTGGACATATGCTGATCGCCCGCTGAATGAACGGTATAAGCGAATGAATGTCATGTACGGAAAAGGGGTAGCAGGCAGAGTCCTACAAACAGGGACAGCTTTCAGGTGTGAAAATGTTGCAGACTTACCGTTGCCACTCAGAGAGTATCCCATTGTATTATCTGAAAGAATACGTGCTTTTGTAGCGCTTCCGATCATCACTCCATCTCTTTTCGGGGCTGTTGTTTTCATTGCTTATCGTTCCCCTCATGCTTTGCCAGACAAGAAGGTGTGTGACCGGATGGCATCTTATATACAAGCTTATTTTCAAGAAAGGGAGGCGGTGGAATGAAAAAAGAAACGCTTACACCTATCCTTCCCGGCCGAAGGGAAGGATTTTTGATTGTAAGAGAAGACGGCGTTGTTACGTGCTTCAATGGTCGGGCTGAGGACTTATTTCAACGGAGTCGAGAGGAAGCAGAGCTTGGAGATTTGTTTCTTCACTTGTCCCTCGACGATCTACATAGCTGTGAAAAAGGCGTCCTTCTTGAGCATTACATTACCCCACAGGGGGAGAACCCCTCACCGGTTTTCTTAGTTGTTCACGATTCGGTCTTCTCTGGTACCCGGTACTTTTATATTATGATTCAAAATCTTGCGGAAAGAAGTACCCTTGATCGTGAAAGTTATGAACCTTTTAAAGAACTGCTGGATATTAAGTATGCGTTAGATGAATCTTCCATTGTCGCTCTAACAGATAAGAGGGGAAGAATAAGATATGTAAACAAAAAATTTTCAGAGATATCGAAGTACGAGGTTGAGGAATTGATTGGTCAGGATCACCGTTTATTAAATTCCGGATACCATTCGAAAGAATTTTTCAAGGAGCTGTGGCGTACCATTGGCACCGGCCATGTATGGAAAGGAGAGATCCGAAACAAAGCAAAGGACGGATCCTTTTATTGGGTCGATACAACGATTGTCCCTTTTTTAGACGAAAATGAAAAGCCCTATCAATATTTAGCCATACGAAATGAAATCACGGAACGGAAGCGTGTGGAACAAGAGCTCCAACATATGATGACAAGGATCATCGATGTACAGGAAAATGAGCGGAAACATGTATCGAGAGAACTGCATGACGGTATCGGCCAGGAGTTATACAGCCTGCTCATTACCGTTCAAAGGCTGGAAAAAGAATTCACCCACCCATTGATTGACCAGATGACCACAGACATCAGCCACTTGATTCAAAGTGTAAGGGATATGTCCTGGGAACTCAGGCCCTCCGCATTGGATGAACTAGGACTGATGCCTGCGGTACGCTCGTTCATTAATCGATTAGAAAAATCATATGGATTGAATGTGGCTTTTCAATCAGACGTCCGCTGCCGCTTGTCTCCTGATGTCGAAACAAGCATTTACCGAATCATCCAGGAAGCGTTGACTAATGTAAGGAAATACGCGGATGTGGAGGAAGCAAAGGTTCTGATAAAAGAAAAAGCGAGTGTTCTATTTATTGAGATCTCCGATGAAGGAAACGGTTTCTCCGTTGGTCGCTCCAATAAAGGTGTAGGATTGTTCAGTATGGAAGAAAGGGCCCGTGCCGTAGGTGGCGCACTCTCCATCAGATCAGCCGAAAACAATGGAACTACAATCAAAGTGAAGATCCCCTTAGAAGTCTGAGAATAAATCAGGCTTCTTTTTTTATGAAGAATTATTCAACAATATGGCAGTATTCTTGAAGACTTGATTTCGAGATGTTTCGGGGTTCGTTGCTTGGGATGAGCGTCAGGGGTGGCTGGGAAGCTACTCGCTTTCCTGCGGGGATGGCGGCAAGCCTCCTCGTGCTTCGCATTGCGGGGTCTCGCCAGCCAATCCATTCCCGCGGGAGTCTCGCAGCTTCCCAGCCACCCCATTAGATGGATATGAGAAACGAACACACATACACGAATGGGGCGTCTTTCATAACCACTACATTCTAGTTGAAAAGCCCTTTATAGCAAGCGTTAGGATACAAATGGCTGCTTGTTTGAAAGTTTAATCCATTACTTTCATTACGCTGGAAAGCTGCTTATTCTGGAAGTAGTTTCGAGATACTTATAGATCAAGGGGCGGAGGGGAATGGGGAGACTCCTGCGGGAAAAAAGTGCATGGTGAGACCCCGCAGAGCGAAGCTTGAGGAGGCTCACCGCGCTCCCGCGGAAAGCGAGCTATTCCCCGCAGCCCCATCTACTCAACAAAAGTCTCGAAACTGAGTCTTCCACAATCGGGAGCGTTTGTTGAATAAGAGTATTGGGTGATTTTATTGAGCTTAAAAAATGGAATAGGGGATTTCGCTTTTTAAGATGAGGGGATTCCCCAATATTTTATTTCCCTTGCGCTCGATACAATAAAAGTAGATCAAATGAAGGGAAGAGGGGGGCGGAATGGTTATGAAGAAACAGGAGGATCAAACAGATTTGAAGGGGACCCTTGTGAGTGTTCTGGCCGTTGGGGCCATCATCATAATCATGTGGGTGAGTATTTACTTTTTATATATCCAACGGTTATAGGAGGGGAAAGGCATGCATTTACACAAGTATGAAAAAATATGGCTTATTTTTGGCATTATGGCATTAATCATCTTTTTATCCGTCGTTGGCGTCAGTGCCTTTCATCAAGGACATACACCATCAGGAGGGCATATGAAAATTGATCCTGAAAAGGTGTCTGAAACGGCTCCTTTCGATCAACCAGGGGTGCACAAAAAAGAAGATGGCACCTATGAAGTGGTCATGGTGGGCAAAGCTTTTGGGTACGATCCTGGAAAAATCCAAGTACCTGCTGGAAAAGAGATCATGTTTACTGTTACAAGTTCAGATGTCGTTCACAGTTTTTCTATCGTAGGAACAAACGTGAACATGATGGTTGTGCCGGGGGAAATCAACCATAAAAAGCATACGTTCCAAGAGCCTGGTACGTATCTGGTCATTTGTAATGAGTATTGTGGATCCGGCCACCATTTTATGAGTACAGAAATCGAGGTGGTTGAACAATGATGATGGGACAAATAGCAAAGGGAGAACGGAAACTTGCCCTGGCGAACTTAGGTTTTGCATACGCGGCTTTCTTAATAGGAACACTTTGTGGTTTGCTGCAGGTGTTTATAAGGAATGATGCTCTTACATTACCTGGATGGCTGGATTATTACCAAGTATTAACGGCTCACGGTTTATTGCTTGCCATCGTCTTCACGACATTTTTCATTTTTGCATTTTTCCAGGCAGGGATGAGTCGGGCGCTTGGGTCGTTCGGTCCTAAAGTCCTTTTATGGAACTGGATCGGATTTATTGTTACTTCTTTAGGTACTCTTTTGGTTGTCATCATGGTGATCGGAGGTCAGGCTTCTGTCCTTTATACCTTTTATGCTCCTTTACAGGCTCACGGACTGTTTTATGTAGGTCTCGCCTTATTTGTCATCGGTACGTGGATCCAAGGCTTTGCCTTAGTCGGTCATTATCGGGTATGGCGAAAACAGCATGAAGGAGAACTCAGTCCGTTATTTGCTTTCATGACGGTGGCTACTATTATTCTGTGGGTCATCGCCTGTCTTGGTGTAGTGGCAGCTGTTCTGTTTCAATTCATCCCTTGGGCATTCGGTATGGTGGACGGAATCAACGTGGAATTGAGCCGTTCGTTGTTCTGGTATTTCGGTCACCCGCTCGTGTACTTTTGGTTACTGCCAGCGTATATGGCGTGGTATGTGATCGTACCGAAAATTCTTGGTACAAAAGTTTTCAGTGATTCACTTGCAAGGTTATCGTTCGTATTGTTTATCCTATTCTCGATTCCTGTCGGCTTTCACCATCAGTTGACAGAACCCGGGATTGCAAGCTTCTGGAAGTTTCTCCAAACGGTGTTGACGTTTATGGTCATCATTCCTTCTCTGATGACAGCTTTCTCTATGTTTGCCACGTTTGAGTTGCGGGGCAGGGAACTTGGAGGGAAAGGTTTGTTCGGATGGTTAAGGAAGCTACCGTGGAAGGATGTTCGGTTTACTTCTATCTTTATCGCCATGGCTTTCTTCATCCCTGGAGGAGCAGGTGGGATTATTAATGCAAGTTTCCAAATGAATGAAGTGATCCACAACACGCTATGGGTCGTGGGACACTTTCATATTACGGTCGGAACCCCCGTAGCCATGACTTTCTTCGGTCTCACGTTTTGGTTGATCCCTTACTTGACCGGACGACGTTTTACAAAGGCCCTACAAAAGCTTGCCTTTATTCAAATCATTTCATGGTCGGTGGGGATGCTTCTCATGAGTACGGCCCAGCATGTATTGGGATTGATGGGAGCGCCGAGACGTACGGCCTATACAGGATATGCGCATGATGATGCGCTCGCGTGGTTTGATGGAGTTTTATCCAATCATGTGACGATGGCTGTCGGTGGATCTATTCTCTTTTTGTCGGCCTCATTACTAATATTCATTGTCATCCAATTGTGGTGGATGGCGCCTAAAGCTGACGTTCATCAAGCAGAATCGTTTCCGATCGCACCCAGTGATGCTTCTGCTACACCAAGATTTTTGGAAAATTGGAAGCTTTGGATCGGCATTGCCTTTGTACTCATCGCTGTTGCTTACACGATTCCTTTAGCAGATCTCATCCAACATGCACCACCGGGATCAGGAAGATTCCAAACCTGGTAGGAAAGGAGGAAACAATATGTCATTCGCATTTGCATTCACAGTCGCGTGCATTCCGCTATTCATTATTGTTAGTACCATTCTCGTAGATTTACAAACGGAAGAATAAAAAAGAACGTCGTGGCTAATCACGGCGTTCTTTTCATTTCCCAGGAAATAAGAGATTACGAGGCTGCTGGCTGCGTATCTTCTTTAATATATCTTGCCTGAATCAGTCGTTTTCTGACGATAATGCCAATCCAGCTCGCAAGAAAAGCTTTAATGAGTCCAACAGCGATGAAAGGATAGACGCCAGCGGCAAGGGATTGGTTCCAAGTCATATCGAGAACAAACTTCAACTGAATCGTTCCACAAATCAAAGTAATGATCATACCTGTCACATTCGCAACGATCGCCATGGGCAAGTTAAAGGACGTCTTCTCTAAAATATATCCAGTGATGAATGCTGTTAAAATGAAGCCGAATATGTAACCTCCGGTCGGTCCTGCCAAAACTTGAGCTCCCCCGCTGAACCCCGCGAAAACAGGGAGCCCAACAGCCCCTAAAGCCGCATAACCAATCATCGCAACAGCTCCCTGCCTGCTTCCTAGAATAGTAGCTGTGAGACCAACGGCTAAGGTTTGTCCACTGATCGGTACAATGGGAAGTGGGATTTCGATTTGGGCCATAATTGCTGTCAGTGCGGCAAACAGTGCTCCGTTTACAATGAATCTCAACTTTTTACTTTGTGGTGACATACCTAACACTCCTTTGTTAACCTTACATAAATATAAGTTAACATAAAACGAAGAGATTCGTTAGGAGATTTATAACATTTTTCCTTATATAGGAAAGATGACGGGAGTATAGGTATTGAGCTTCATTTTTTTCTAACTAAGCATTGATATCAACGGTGCAAATGTGTCAGAGTTTTTAAACAATCTATAAGATGGTACAAAAAAGATTTGATATGAGGTAGAATAGGGTAATGTAAAATTAACGGAGGTTTTACAATGTTTACAAACAATAAATATATCAATAAAAAAACTGGTTTAAAACTACTAGTCTACCTATTTGTTATCGGACTTTTTTGGTTGAAAATGAACTATATACAGACAAGCATCTTTTCACTGAATGTGGAAAATTCCAATGAGGCAAACATTCTGGCATTTAATCCACTGAGCAGTATTTTTCTCATCTTCGGATTGGGGATTTTGCTTGCCGGACGTCGGGGGATGTTCGTTTCCTATATCTTAGGTTCCATTCTTTTATACGTAAATGTTCTCTTTTATAGAGAATACAATGATTTCATTACGATCCCGATGTTAAACCAGGTGGCGAACCTCGCGGACCTCGGAGGCAGTATCACGACGATTATGAGTCCTGTAGATGCCTTGTTGTTTGTAGATGTTCTCATTGCAGCTTTTCTATTATTCTATTTGAAACCTTCACGTTTCCAGGCTTTCAAGCCGAAGCGTAGGGAAGGAATCGTTCTTGCCATTGTTGCTATTCCTTTGTTCATGATCAATTTGCAGTGGGCAGAACAAGAACGTACGGACCTTTTAGAGCGTACGTTCGACCGTAACATGCTCGTTAAGTATATCGGTGTCATCAATTACCATGTCTATGATGTGGTGTTGCAAGGGAAAACCGAAATGAAAAAGACGCTGGCCGACAGTAACGAACTTGTACCGGTCATCAACTACTTGAATGAAAATAAATCTGAAGACAGCGATCGTTTAGAAGGTGTCGCAGAAGGTAAAAACGTGATCATGCTTTCTCTTGAAAGTACACAGACATTCGTTGTCGACAACACATTGCACGGTGAAGAGTTGACTCCTTATTTCAATGATTTGAAAGAAGAAGGCATTTACTTTGATAATTTCTATCACCAAGTAAAGCAGGGACGTACGTCAGACTCTGAGTTTTTGCTTGCGAACTCCATGTATCCATTGAACCGTGGCGCTGTTTTCTTTACTCATTCATCGAATGAATACGAAGGGTTGCCGGGTTTACTTGGAGAGAATGGCTATTTTACTAACTCCATGCACGCGAATGATAAAACATTCTGGAACCGAAATGTCATGTATGACTCTCTAGGCTATGACGAATTCTTTTCCAAAGAAGATTACACTGTAACTCCGGAAAAATCTCATGGCTGGGGTTATCTTGATGAATATTTCTTCGAAGATTCATTGAACATGATGAAAGAAATGGACAAACCTTTCTACTCGAAGTTGATTACGTTGACGAACCACTACCCATTCACACTTCCTGAAGAGCAAAAGTTCATCGAAGAAGGGGAGACGAGCAGTGGTACGTTGAACCGTTACTTCCAAACAATCCGTTATCAGGATGAAGCATTGAAGAAATTCGTCGAAGACTTCAAGAATTCTGAGCTTTATGATGATACGATTCTTGTCATTTATGGTGATCACTTCGGAATCTCTGAAAACCACCAAGAAGCGATGGGCGAGTATTTAGATAAAGAAATAAATGAGTTTGAGCAGTTCCAGTTGCAGCGTGTTCCAATGTTGATTTACGGAAAAGGAATTGACGCTGAGAAAAACCATACCGTTGGTGGTCAAGTCGACCTTCGTCCAACATTGACGAACTTGTTGGGAATTCAAGATGATAATCCGATTCAATTCGGGCACGACCTGCTTGATAAAGATCGTCGTCAATTGATGATTACCCGTGATGGTAACTTTGCCAGTGAAGAATATGTTGGTATTCAAGGAACCTGCTATGATCGTGAGACAGGGGAAGAGCTGGAAGCTGACCTTTGTAATGAAGGGTTCGAGAAGGCTCAAGAGGAATTGGAGATGTCTGATTCAATCATCTATGGTGACTTGCTGCGCTACCTGGATGAAACCGAGATGGTCCAAAGCGAGAGCAATGAACCGAATCAAAATAAACAAGAACAATAATTGTAAACCTCTCTCCTTTAGAAGGAGAGAGGTTTTTTTATGAGGCGATATCTACAGTTTTTTATGGGGAAAAGCCCCTTAAGACAAGGCGCGTCTAATCAAGTTTACTGTCCTTATTCTTAGAGAAAAAGGTGTAAAGGATGTAAATGACAAAGAAGATGACGACGGCTAGTTTTCCTGTTCTGTAGCCAATATCCCCGGCTATGAAGTCGTAAATGAAAAAGCCTGCTAAAATTAGACCTGCAATGATGAATATCAATACCTTCCATTTTGAGCTCATCTATTCCCTCCTATCTTTTTGTTCAATACCCCGTCCGCTGTTATTTAATCCATTTTATGGAATAGATTAGGCGTGGAAAACGATGAAAAAGCAAGCGTATGGATAGACAGTAGGGAAATGAGCGAGCCATGAGCATATAAAAAGAGCAGAGACCCTGTAGAGTCCTGCTCTTTTTGTATTATGATCAGTATTAGAAGATATCCATCCATACCTTGATCGTCGTCCCTAAGATCAATAGGGCGAGGATGGTCTGTAGAACCTTTGTGTTCACTTTCTTGCCGGCCATTGCGCCCAGTGGTGCAGCAATTAAACTTGCCACAACCATGATTGCTGCTGGAAAGTATTCAACCTGACCTGTTGTCACCTTTCCGACAGTCGCTCCGATTGAAGAAATCAACGTAATAGCAAGAGAAGATGCAATCGTCATCCGTGTCGGGATCTTAAGTACAACAAGCATGATCGGTACCAATAAGAAAGCTCCTGCGGCACCAACAATCCCTGCTCCCACTCCCACGATAAGTGCGAGAATGGCAGCTAAAGGTTTGTTAAAGGTGACCTCATCCAATGGTTTGTCATCAATACCTTTTTTCGGTACGAACATCATGACTGTCGCAATTAAAGCAAGGACACCGTAAACAATATTGATGCCGTCTTCAGCCATAAACCTTGATCCATATCCTCCAATGAAGCTACCAATCAAAATACTGACACCCATATATAAAATGAGTGTTTTGTTCAGGTAACCGCCTTTGCGGTAGGCCCAAACACCACCGATCGTTGCGAAAAAGACCTGTACGGCACTGATGCCGGATACTTCATGGGCAGTAAAAGCTGTAAAACCAACGAGCGGCGGAATATAAAGCAGCATTGGATATTTGATGATGGACCCGCCAATCCCGAGCATTCCGGATATATAAGAACCTATGAAGCCGATAAGAAAGATCGTGATGATTAATCCGAATTCCATAGTTGTTTACCTCCTATAAAAAAGGGAACCGTTGCAGGTTCCCTTTATTCCATAATGATTCAATCAGGTGATTCCTGATTATTCTCCCTTTTTAATCCAGAACTTGAATACGCCGTTGTCTTCTTCTGTTTGTAGAAGTTCGTGACCACCGGACTTCGCCCATGCAGTCAAGTCTGCTTTTGCTCCTTGATCTGTTGCTTGGATTTCAAGTACTTCTCCAGCTTCGATGTCTTTCATTGCTTTCTTTGTTTTCACGATTGGCATTGGGCAAGCTAGTCCTGTTGCATCAAGTGTTTTTGTTACGTTCATAATTGAATACCTCCAAATGTTTAATGATTGATTAGGGTGAGCCCGGATTCCCCGGGCTCATGAGTTTTTATCTTACAGCACAACGGTTCGGGCCGATTTCCATTTCACGCTGTTCTTCATTGTCCGGGCTGATTTTACCCATGTTTGTTTCACGGATTTCCTGATAAGCGTTCGGTTGAGGTGGAAGGTTCTCTGTCACCATTTTTCTGAACTCATCTTGATCATCGATGTTCAAGCCATGGTTCTTTTCAAAAAGGGTACCTAGTTTTTCAGCGACGGTACCGTCTTCGTTCAACTCATCCATGATCATGAAGTGAGCCGGAAGGACGATTAGTTCGTCAGAAAGCTCTTTATATCGTGTATAAAGGGTTTCTCTCAGATCCATGACCCAGTCATCTGCTTTACCAGCAAGGTCTGGACGTCCGATAGAGTCGATGAACAGGATGTCGCCTGTCATCAAGTATTGATCATCAACGACGAAAGAAGTAGATCCTTTCGTGTGGCCAGGAGAATACAATGCATGAATATCAATGTTTGTATTTCCTACAGTGACATGGTCACCATCGCGAAGTGGTTGGTAATCGAATGTCACTTCACCAGCATCTTCTGGAGGCAGCCAGTACGTGGCACCTGTTTGTTCAGCGATTTTGCGTCCCCCGGAAATGTGGTCGGCGTGCAAGTGCGTATCAAAAACGTTCGTGATTTTCACACCAAGTTCTTTAGCAAAATCAACATATACATCTGTCATTCTTGTAGAGTCGATAATCGCTGCTTCTCCGTTAGATACGACCATGTAGGAAAGGCAGCCTTTACCGATACGTACGAACTGATAAAGCTCGCCGCCATCTTTCAAGTCATTGACTTTAATCGGCTCCAAGTGCTCACTCCAGGCTTTCATGCCGCCTTCTACGGAGTAAACATTTTCGAACCCTTCTTCCACAAGCATTTCAGCAACCATTTGAGAAGAGCCGCCTTTGGCACAAACGACCGCAATCTCTTTGTCTTTTGGCAGCTGATCTACGATTTCTTCGACACCATCAAGGAGATCGAAATAAGGAATGTTCAAGTAAGAAAAGTTTTCGCCTTCAATTTTCCAGTCCTGATACGCATCTTCTGTTCGTACATCAAGAAGGAATAGTTCTTCATTATTCAACACTTTATTAGTAATTTCTTTTACCGTCATGTTTTTAACAGTCATCTTATTACCTCCTAGGGTATTAATTTTAGTAAAAAAATATAGAATTAAAGCTTTGTCGTTTCTCCATTCCAGCCACTCATGCCTGGAACGACATTATAAACATTCTCAAAACCTTTTTCTGTCAGCTTCTGTGCAGCAAGATCACTCCGGCTTCCTGTTCGACAAACGATATATACGTTTTTCGAACGATCCAGTTCATCTGCACGTTCATCAAGTTCACCAAGTGGGATAGACGCTGCTTCAGGGATATGCTCAAAAGCATATTCAGCAGTTTCGCGTACATCTAATACAAGGACGTCATCGTTTTTGCGAAGAGCATCCAAATCTTCATTGTTTACAACATTCGGGTGTTTTTTCTCTTGTTCCTCTTCACCGCTTGATTTGCGGACATAGTGCTTGAGTACGTCTCCCTCTTCGATCGTACCCAAGTACTGATGACCTGCACTTTTCGCCCATGCTTCAAGGTCTGCTTTCGACCCTTTGTCTGTAGCTTGAATTTCTAGGACTTGACCAGCTTCAATGTCCTTCATTGTTTTCTTTGTCTTCACAATCGGCATAGGACATGCTAATCCTTTGGCATCTAACGTAAGATCTGTTTTCAGTTCCATCCTTACATTCCTCCTCTACCCTTATAGGGGGATTTATTTCGTTGGACCTTCCCAGCTCATCATGCCGCCTTCCATGTTCGTCACATCAAATCCTTTGTCTTCAAGGATTTGAGAAGCACGGCCACTGCGACCGCCAGAACGGCAAACCATAATATAAGATTGATCCTTATCTAATTCATTAGCACGCTCTTCGACAGTACCTAGAGCGATGTGTTTCGCGCCAGGAATCATTCCTTCTGCAACTTCATCGTCTTCGCGGACATCGATAATGTTTAATTCTTTACCTTCAGATAGTTGTTGTTCGACTTCTTTTGCTGTCATTGTTTTCATAAAAGATACCTCCTAATTAGATAAACAGGTTAACATTGCCATCTTCTGCATCTGCAAGATAAGCAGCAACGCCTGCGTATTGAATGTCATCAAGTAATTCTTCTTTTTGCAAGCCTAGAAGATCCATCGTCATGGTACATGCGACCAAATTGATGTCCTGTTCTTGAGCCATTTCAATAAGATCCGGCAATGGCATCGCATTGTGCTTTTTCATGACGTCTTTGATCATCTTAGGACCGAATCCTGCGAAATTCATTTTGGAAATGCCCATCTTATCTGCTCCACGCGGCATCATTTTGCCGAACATTTTTTCCATGAAGCCTTTCTTCACTTGGATGTTTTCATCCTTGCGTAGGGCGTTAAGGCCCCAGAATGTGTGGAAAATCGTAACTTCGTGGTCATATGCGGCTGCTCCGTTAGCTATGATGTAAGCAGCCATTGCTTTATCATAATCCCCGCTGAATAAAATAATATTCGTCTTTTTTGTTTCAGACATTTTTCATCCTCCTAAAAATATAGTTATACGTGTATGGGTATAATTTATTGTAAAAAAATTTATCTGCTTTTGACAAGCAACTGAACAGCTTCATTGATTGAAGCTTCTTTGTTTTCCTGATCGTCATCGTCCTGGATGCACTCCACAAGGTTGGAGCTTACCACAAGCCCGATCGCACGGTCAATCGCACTTCTAGAAGCGGAAAGCTGCGTAATGACATCTTTGCAGTCTTTATTTTCTTCCATCATTTTCAAAACGCCTCGCAACTGACCTTCTAGACGTTTGATTCTGTTTTTCATTGCGTCGTTGTATTCCATCGAATTGACCTCCCTTGTGAAGTTTTTTCTGTCGCTGTTGAACAGTACATGACTAATCATATACCCCGTAAGGTATAATGTCAACACCCCAACACGTATTTTTTTTGGATAATGGATGATGCTCCGTGCAAAGCTAAGGGAGAGGTGATGGCAATGGAAGTATGGATGGACACACTGAAAGTAATGGGGAGGATTTTTACAATCTTGCCATTACTTCTGGGGGTAGGCTTGTTTATGGGGAAAAGATCAATCGGAGAATTGCCGGTCTTCGATTTTTTAGTTGTGCTCGTTCTAGGTTCTGTTGTTGGAGCAGATATTGCCGATCCAAAAATTAATCATATACATACTGTAACGGCGATTATTGTTATTGCGCTTTTACAAAAGTTCATCGTATGGTTGAAGTTAAGAAACCGGAAGATCGGAAAGGTCCTGACTTTTGAGCCGACGATCGTTATTTTTGAGGGGGAAATGGTTGAAGAGAACATCTCCCGCATCCATTATTCCCTTGATAATATTACACACATGCTGAGAGAACAGAAGGTTTTTGAGCTCGAAAGTGTTGCACTTGGCATCATCGAACCGAATGGTCAATTATCCGTTAAACTGAAAAACGCGAAGGAAGCAGTTACTCGTGAAGATATGGGGCTTCCATATAGGGGTGGGGGTTATGACATTCCCCTCATTCTGGACGGTCAGCTGCAGCCAGATCTGTTAACACGCGCAGGTCGGGACATGGAGTGGTTACGTACCAACCTGGGCACCTATGACGTCTCTGATGTTTTTTATGGTGCGCTTACCAGCCAGGGAGAATTCCACTTTTCATTAAAAGGGAGAAAAATAGATTCTTTACCGCCCATTGAACATTGATGTTTTTTTGATAAGAAAGATAAACGATATACGAAAAAATAACTGCCATTTAAAATTAAAAGAGCCGCTAAAGTTAGCAGCTCTTTTATATGGTTACACGCTTTGATCCATGCAATGCTTCAAACGTTCTTCAATATCACTGGCCATCTCTTGAATATTGTCATCCTCAACCATCTGAGTAAGAGAAGTCGGATTAGGCATACCGATTTTCGTTTTATTTCCATCTTCATAGACAACCATTTTACAAGGGAGGAAATAACCAGCCATCACGTTTTCATTTAAGACGCGCTGAGCTTCTTTAGGGTTACAGACTTCTAAGACTTTAAATTCTTTTTCAAATTCCAGTCCTTTTTCATGAAGCTTATCTTTGATGTCGAAGTTCCATAACACGCCAAACTGCGCTTCCTTCAGATTAGCCTCAAGACTTTCGATCGCTTCATCCATCCCTTTGTCCGTTTCCACCGTATAGTGAAACATGAAAGATACCTCCTTAAAAATAAGTTCTCTTTATCCATACCCATTAAGGTATGAAAATAATCATCTAACTGAGAGGGTTGTCTAAAAGGCTTTTCGTGGAAGAAGTGAATGTGAAATTACGCCGAACATGAACAAGTGTCTTTTGAATTGTGTATGGAAGTTCCTTATATTAAAATAGGTACATTAGAGAGAGGACGTGAATCACATGACAAAAGACATCAAATTGATTGCATTGGACTTAGATGGAACCACTGTCAATCATGAAGGCGAAGTTTCCGAGGCCAACACAGCAGCGATAAAAAAAGCTAAAGAAAAAGGGATCCACGTGGTATTGAGCACAGGAAGATCTTTATCCCGGTGCCGGAACATCGCTGAAGACCTCGGCCGCTCGTCCTATATAGTAACGATCAACGGCGGAGAAATTTATGATCATGACTTTAACCTCGTCGAACAAAATCGATTGGAACATAAACACGTAGAGCGTCTGTGGGAATTAAAAGAAGAACATGGGCTTTATTTTTGGTCCTCAACCGTGCAGGGACTCTACAATACTCAAAATCCATTCGATCAAGAGATTGTCGACTATGACTGGCTGAAATTCGGCTTTGATATTGAAGACGATGAAGTCAGACAAGTCATCCTTGACGAAGTCAACGCAAATCAGGACCTGGAAGTAACCAATTCCAGTCCGACTAATATCGAAATTAACCCGGTTGGTGTAAACAAAGCAGCCGCTCTTTTGAAAGTCTGTCAGTGGCTTGATTTAGAAATGGATCAGGTGATGGCGGTTGGCGACAGTATGAACGATATCGCGATGATTCGCGAAGCGGGTTTCGGTGTCGCGATGGGCAATGCCCAGGAGCCGGTAAAGAAAGAAGCAGACTTTGTAACAGCCTCCAACAAAGAAGACGGCGTCGCCTTTGCCATTGAAAAAGTCATAGACTAAAACCAAAGAACCAGCCAACCAGGCTGGTTCTTTTTGTACGGGTAAGTACTCGCTTTCCATAAATACTGATAAAATCAAGAAAGTCACTGATAAAATTGCGAAAGTCACCGATAAAAACCTGGAAGCCACAGATAAAACTCCGAAACCTACCGATAAGAGTTTAAAACCCACCGATAAAAGTTTTTAAATGTTTTATAGGGAGCCTATAGAATATATTGTGTAAAACAGTGATTGCGAGTGGCTTTCCAACCATCTTGACTATCAATATAGCAAAACGATCCCCGGTGAACTCGAAATCCAGTCTTAAAAAAATTCCGCCATTTCATTTATTATCCACTTTTCGTGCCGTGATGGTTGGTGAGAGTAATAAAGTGTGTCGAAATCCTTCTAAATACATAAAAATGTAAGCGTTTTCTGTTTGTGGCAGGAAAGAGAGGAATAAAGAGAGAATTACATCCAATAGCGAAGAATGTTCAGGGAGGAAGATTATGAAGGCATCATACATAACAGAAGAACATGAAATACTCCGTCAATCTTTACGGAAGTTTTTAGAAAAAGAAGCTTACCCTTATTACGACGAATGGGAAAAGGCAGGGGAAGTACCCCGTGGGTTCTGGAGAAAGCTTGGAGAGCAGGGATACCTTTGTCCTTGGCTTGACGAGAAATATGGTGGTTTTGGAGCAGATTTTGGATATTCCGTTGTCATTAATGAAGAGATGGAAAAAGTGGGGACAGGCCTGATTGGAGTCGGATTGCACAACGATATTGTCGTCCCTTATTTGCATGCTTATGGGACAGAAGAACAGAAACAAAAGTGGCTTCCGAAATGTACGACGGGAGAATGTATTACAGCGATCGCGATGACCGAACCGGGAGCAGGATCGGACCTTGCATCTATACGTACAACAGCGGTAGAAAATGAAAAAGGATTCACACTGAATGGTGAAAAAACATTCATCACGAATGGGATTCACGCGGATTTGGTTGTCGTTGTGTGTAAAACGGCCCCTCATGCATCACCAGCGTATAAGGGGATCAGTCTGATGATCGTTGAGAGGGACACGCCTGGTTTTTCCCGCGGGAGAAAGCTCGATAAAATCGGCCTGAACAGCCAGGACACTTCAGAGTTGATCTTTGAGGATGCAGCTGTCTCTAAGGACAACCTTCTTGGTAAAAAAGGTGAAGGTTTCTATTATTTGATGAACCAGCTGCAACAGGAACGCTTGATTGTAGGCATCGGTGCCATTGCAGCATGTGAACGGATGCTTGAGTTGACGGTTGAATACGTGAAGGAGCGCAAAGCTTTTGGAAAGTCGATAGCCTCTTTTCAAAATACTCAATTCAAACTTGCTGAACTACAAACGGAAGTTGAAATCGGGAGAACATTCCTTGACCGAACGATTGAGGCGCATATGAACGGGGAGGACGTTGTCAAAGAGGTGTCGATGTCCAAGTGGTGGACCACCGACCTGGTTAAAAAGGTAGCGATGGAATGTATGCACCTTCACGGTGGTTATGGATATATGGAAGAGTATGAAATTGCGAGAAGGTTCCGTGATGCACCGGTCACTGCGATTTATGCAGGATCCAATGAAATTATGAAAACGATTATCGCCAAAAAGATGGGTTTAGTATAGGAGGAAAAGATATGAATGAAGTTGTCATCGTCGAAGCAGTAAGAACCCCTGTGGGTAAAAGGAATGGAGGGCTCAGCGAAATCAGGCCGGATATCCTTTTGGCAGATGTACTTAAAGAACTGGTCGAACGGGCTTCTCTCGATCCTGTCGAGGTGGAAGATGTTATCGCCGGCTGTGTGAGTCAGGTCGGGGAGCAGGCAGGCGATATCGCTAGAATTGCTGCTCTGACTGCTGGTTTTCCTATGGAGGTACCTGGAGTAACGCTCGATCGGCAATGCGGTTCGAGTCAACAGGCGATCCATTTCGCTTCTCAAGCGATTGCTTGTGGGGACATGGATGTTGTCATAGCGGGTGGTGTGGAGAGTATGTCACGAGTGCCGATGTTTTCAAATATGCAGGGGGCATCTTTTAATGAACGATTGACGTCAAAATACGAAATGATCAATCAAGGCCATTCGGCAGAAAGGATCGCCGACCAATGGCAATTAAGTAAGGAAGAGCTTGATGCTTATGCAGCTGAAAGCCATCGAAGGGCTCTGTTGGCGATTGAAGAAGGTCGGTTTGAAAAAGAAATCATGCCTGTGAACGCTAGTGATTCCAACGTAATTAAAATAGATGAAGGTCCCAGAGCAGGCACATCTGTTGAGACCCTTGCCACACTGAAAACCGTTTTCCAGGAAAACGGCAAAATTACAGCCGGAAATGCGAGTCAAATCAGTGATGGAGCCGCAGCTGTCCTTTTAATGTCACGGAAAAAAGCGGAGGAGCTGGGATTGAAGCCGCGATTCAGGGTAGTCTCCAGAGCTGTCGTCGGTTCCGACCCGACATTGATGCTGACAGGTCCGGTTCCTGCAACACATAAAGCCTTACAAAAAGCTGGACTGAGTCTTGAAGATATCGATCTTTTTGAAGTGAATGAAGCTTTTGCTCCTGTGCCTTTGTTTTGGATGAAAGAGACTGGTGTGCCACATGAAAAACTGAATGTAAATGGAGGAGCCATTGCGCTTGGTCACCCGTTAGGTGCTACCGGAGCAAAGCTAATGACAACTCTCATGCATGAATTAGAAAGGACAGAAGGAAAGTACGGAGTGCTTGCCATCTGTGAAGGACACGGAATGGCGAACGGCACGGTCATTGAAAGGCTGGAGGGATAGCATGGATGTTAAAGGTGTGGTAGCAGTCGTGACAGGCGGGGCTTCAGGCCTTGGAGAAGCGACGGTAAGGAAGATTGCAAGAAATGGCGGCAGAGTGGTGATTGTAGACCAAAACGAAGAAAAAGGTGGAGCGCTTGCAGAAGAATTGGGTTCTTCAGTGGTGTTTGTCAAAACAGATGTCACTTCATCAGATGAAATCGAGCACATGCTCCATACGACTGTCGAAACCTTTGGGCAGGTAAACACGGTCATCAACTGTGCTGGCATCGTGACAGGTGAAAAAGTGGTAGGAAGAAATGGTCCGCATCGCCTGGAGTCTTTTTCTAAGATCATTGAAGTGAACCTAATTGGGACGTTTAATGTCATCCGTTTGGCAGCTGAAAAGATGCAGGAAAATGAGCCGAATGAATATGGGGAGCGGGGAGTCATCATTAACACAGCTTCAATCGCTGCCTATGAAGGGCAAATCGGTCAAGCAGCTTACAGTGCGTCCAAAGGTGGCGTAGCCGCGATGACGATGCCGATCTCAAGGGAACTCGCCCGTCACGGCATCCGTGTAATGGCTATTGCGCCAGGTTTATTTGAAACCCCGATGTTTGAACAGCTCCCTGAAGAAGCACGGGATGCTCTTGGGAAAGCGACACCATTTCCTTCAAGGCTGGGAAAGCCTTATGAGTATGCGAAGTTAGCTCTAAGCATTTTAGATAACCCAATGCTTAATGGGGAGGTGATCCGTCTAGACGGAGCGATTCGATTACAACCCAAGTAAATGATTGTCCCTGTGGTGTACCTCATTACTTAGAAGGTAAGGAAAAAAGAAAGTGCGCCTTATTCTTTACATTGAAAAACTGTCTGAAGCACTCTCGGTATTTGATCGTTGTAAGCTCTTGGTGGATCGAGCACGTTGGCTATTGGGATTTTATAAAAAACCAAAAGGAGTCGATGAGAAATGGGACCAACACTTAGGAGTATGTT
The DNA here is from genome assembly GCF_003386945.1 of Halobacillus trueperi. Classification (NCBI taxonomy): domain Bacteria; kingdom Bacillati; phylum Bacillota; class Bacilli; order Caryophanales; family Bacillaceae; genus Halobacillus; species Halobacillus trueperi. The sequence goes on from NZ_QUAE01000004.1 coordinate 252,070, forward strand.
TGAGCAGACGGTAGCGAAGTACGCAGATAAAGAAGGATTGGTTGATCTACGGCTTGGTACACGCTGGACATACGGAGAATGGGACCAGGAAGTGAACCGTACGGCAAATGCGCTGAAGGCCTCAGGGGTGGAAAAAGGGGATAAAGTATCGACGGTCCTTTTTAACACAGCTGAATATGCGACAGTGCTGTTCGCTTGCATGAAGATTGGGGCGGTATTCAATCCGGTAAACTTCCGTCTCATGGAAAAAGAAATCGAGTTCATTTTGAAAGATGCTGATCCAAAGGTGGTCGTGTTTGAAAAAGCGACAGCTGCTCAAATCGCTCCGGTAGCGAAAGAGATGACAAGTATTGAGTTCTGGTCCATCGACGAAGAAAATCTGCCTTATGCGATGAACTATTATGAACGAATCGATGGAGTGACGACCGAACGACCAGTGTGTGAACTGGAAGAGAACGATCCTTATGCCATCATGTACACTTCCGGAACAACCGGGCTTCCAAAAGGGGTTATCCATACGCATAGAGATATGGTCGATCAAGCCCTCATCATGACCGCTTGTTTAAGACTGACGGAAGAGGACCGTGGACTGACTGTTGCCCCGATTTTCCATTGTGCCGAGCTTCACTGTGCGTTCTTCCCAAGAGTAATGATTGGAGCGACAAACGTTCTGCTGCACCACTTCGATGCACCTGATGTGATTGAAACGGTCAGGGAGGAGCAGATTACGTCCTTCTTTGCAGCTCCGACGATGTGGAACATGATGCTGCAAGAGGAATTCACCAAAGAGGATTTCCAGACGTTGAGACAAGGTCTCTATGGAGGAGCACCAATGGCCCCTGCTTTGACGATGAAGCTGCATGAATCCTTAGGTGTCCAGCTCTTACAGGCCTACGGTATGACGGAGATGGGACCCGCAATTACCGCACTTACCGAGGAAGAACAAGTCACGAAAGCAGGATCGGCAGGAAGAGCACTGTTGAACCATGAAGTACGAGTGGTGAGAACGAATGAGCACGGACCCGCAGAGCCTGAGGAGATTTGTAAACCGCACGAACTCGGGGAAATTATCGTACGAGGGCCCAGCATGATGAAGGGGTATTACAATAGGCCGGAAGCAACAGAAGAAGCCATGTACAAAGGTTGGTATCATACGGGTGATATCGGATCGTTCGACGAAGATGGATACCTATGGGTCAGTGATCGTGTGAAAGACATGATCATATCCGGCGGTGAAAATATCTATTCAAGGGAAGTAGAAGATGCCTTGTTTGATCATCCGGCAGTCATGGATGCAGCCGTCGTTGGTGAACCGGATGACCTGTGGGGAGAAAGAGTGGTCGCCTACATTGTGAAAAAGGATAGTGGCGTCACTGAACAAGAACTGGATGAGTTCTGTACTTCAGGGAATAGGCTTGCCCGATACAAACGGCCAAGACGTTATGAATTTGTAAATGAACTTCCGCGAAACGCGAGTGGGAAGCTGCAAAAGTTCAAACTGCGTGAACGAAGTAAAACATTATCAGAATAAGATATAAAAGGCTGCCGGTGACGACCGGCAGCCTTTTATTTAGTGCTTTTTTAGATAAAAGGTGGGTCATTTCCCGGGCAATATTCGACAAGTTATTGAAGCAATTGCTTCAATTTTTGAATGGGCTGATGGTCTCGGGCCTCTTCGTACATAGAAAAAGGGCAGCCAAATTCAGCTATTCGGCTAGGTACAGTGTGAATTGTAAACGACTCCGGGCGCAAATCTTCCGTCACCTCTCCCCAATGAAGCGGCGTAGCGACCGTTGCTGTTTCGGTCGCTCTTGTCGAATACGGGGCAATAATCGTTTTGCCTTCTGCATGTTGAACATAATCAATATACAAACGATCTCCACGTTTTTTCTTCAAACGTTCTGTTGTAAAAAGGTCAGGTTCTTCATTAACGAGGAATGTGGCCAACGTTTCCGTGATTTTCCTCGTTTCCTCATAGCTTAAATCTCCTTCGCGGATCGGGATGTGAATCTGCATGCCTTTATTTCCGGAAGTTTTGACAAAGCTTTGGACTTCAAGTTCGTCAAGGAGATGCTTTAATAACTGGGCAGCCCTAATCGCCTTACTAAAGTGACTCCGGTCTTTCGGATCCAAATCCAGAACGATTTCATCGGGTTTTTGACCGCCGGCCATCTCAAAGGGAATATGGTATTCCAATGCCCCCTGATTGGCAAGCCAAAGAAGAGGGAGAAGTTGATCGCAAATGATGAAAGGCTCCCAATCCTCCGTCCACATTTTTAAAAAGTCGGGGGCATGGTCGGGGAAGTGTTTTTGATAAAAGGACTCTTCGTAAATCCCATCAGGATAACGGATCAGTGTTAACTTCTTTTCCTGTATGAAAGGGAGAATGTGAGGAGCTAATTGACGGATGTAAACAAGGAAATCCTGTTTAGAAATACCCTTCCATAAAAGTTTATCAACATTGGTTGGCTCGAAGTTGGCAGGAAACAAAGAAAGGTCCCACTGTTTCTTAGATTCTGTACAATCTTCAGGAGAAAGATCAAACCGGAACTGGTGAAAGAGAGGTTCTCGGAGTTCCCCTTCTTTAGCACTCAGACAGTGCACATCTACACACGCGCCGGGTTCTAAACGCCATGTGCCTTTTTTCTTTGTCCCATGTTCTTTGAAAAATGTACGGAGCGTTTCACTCTCGTCATCTGTCAGGCCATGTTTAAACTTCCCAAGTGGGAGAGGGTCGTCGTCCTTATAAAACCCTACATCGTAATATCCATTATCAGAGTCGTACTTTTGTAAAAAGCCGGAGGCTGTCCTCCATTGTTTCCATTTCAACCATTGCCTTCCGCGGTCGCCGGGTTGATATTTGCTATTTTTCATTTTCGCAATGATTCCCTCAGCCAAGTGCAGCTCAGCAATGGTTAGAATTTCTTCTATATCCTCATATACATCAATACTTCTAATTTGCGGGTGTTTAAGCTTCCCGAGAAGCTTAGTCATGTTTTCTTTTCTTTTTAATAGAGGTATAGTACTTTTTTCTATTTTGTCAAAAGCCATGAAGGTAGCAGGTCTTCGTATAGAAGAAGCTTGTATTTTTGCTTTATTTCGCATTCTTCCTCTTTTTTGTAAAGCTTCGAAGTTTGCCTGATAAGGAGTGTTCAATATGACCAGCTCGCCATCAAGGGTAAAAGGAAGGAGGTTTTTAGGGATGTCCACCTGAACGATTTCAGGAAAACGTTCGCTCATATCTTTTCCATTCCGGCTCCATAGCTTGACTCCTTCCGCGCGTGCTTCGAGAATGGCTCTAAAACCATCATACTTCACTTCATACACCCACTCATCACCCTCCGGGAGTTCCGTCGTCCCCGTTAATAGCATTGGTTTCATCTCCACCATCTCCTTTCCATTCAGCTTTCTTACATAAATTCTCCCTGTAGTTGAAGACTCAGTTTCGAGACTTTTGTTGAGAGCATGGGGGCTGCGGGGAATAGCTCGCTTTACGCGGGAGCGCGGTGAGTGCATATCGCGAATCCTTAAGGGAAGCCTTGCCTAGTTGAAATAATGAATCACCATTCCTGGCCATGGATACGGGGTCAGGGAAACGACAATTTGCAGTGTTTTGGATCGGTCAGTAGAAAAACACACACGTTCGTGTCTCCATTCGCTTTTCATGCGGACGTTTCCCAGACCCTGTTTCCACGCCTTATTTGTGCAGGATCTTTGGTTAAAACAACTCTATAACGGCATGGGTGAACAGGTCTATATTACAAAACTCGGCAGGTTACTATTAGAGGGATTTCGAGAACCTCATAGGGCAAAGGGGCGGAGGGAAACGGTGAGACTCCTGTGGGAAGTGCGTGGTAGATGAGACCCCGCAGAGCGTTAGCTCGAGGAGGCTCATCACTCGCCCACGGAAAGCGAACCTTTTCCCGGAGCCCCTAGAATCTCACTAACATCTCGAAATCGAGTCTTCAAGAATCCTGCCATTTTGTTGAATAGGTTGGGCTTTATTATGTAGTTTATCCATGGAAGAGAAACATATTTTTCAGTGATCTCGTGAAACCTATAGGAAAAAGGAGTGGTAGGGATGCACACGATGTGGAAAGGGACCATCAGCTTCGGACTTGTGAATATTCCTGTAAAACTGCATGCAGCAACAGAGAATAAGGACATCAAACTGCGTCAGCTTCATGAGGAATGTAAATCACCGGTCGAATATGAGAAGCGTTGCCCGGTATGTGAGCGGGAAATTGAGAGTGAAGAGATTGTCAAAGCTTATGAATATGCGAAGAACAAGTTTGTCGTTTTAGATAAAGAAGACCTGGAACAGTTGAAAAAAGAACAAGAAGACAAAGCGGTTGAAATCATCGATTTTGTGAAGTTGGAAGAGATCGACCCGATTTATTTTGAGCGGAGTTATTTTATATCTCCAAGCGAAGGAGGATCAAAAGCTTACAGTCTTCTTCGTCAGGCGCTCGGAGATACCGAGAAGATCGGGATTGCTAAAATCATCATCCGCTCCAAGGAACAACTGGCGATCGTCAGGGTTTATGAGAATACTCTTGTGATGGAAACGATCCATTATCCTGATGAGGTCAGATCCGTTCAGGATGTGCCGAATGTTCCGGAAGAAACAGAATTAAGTAAGAAAGAATTGAGTACAGCTGTTACGCTGATCGATCAGTTGACAGCGGAATTCGATCCTGAAAAATACAAAGATGAATACCGGACAGCGCTTATGGAACTGATTGAAGCGAAGAAAAACAATGAAGAAGTTACGACGGCCAAAGATAAACCGAAGCCGGATAATGTGACGAATTTAATGGATGCTTTGGAAAAATCGTTGGAGAAAACGAAAGGGTCCAAGAAGAAGAAAACAACGAAGAAAAAGACAACCACATCTGGCAAGAAAAAGACTTCCTGACAGGGTATCATCGTCTATAAACCCTCCATCTGTAGTATAATGTAGAGGATATCATTAAAGTTCGGAGGGATTGGATGACCGTACGTTCCGAGGAAGAAGTCGAATTACTTATGCGCCCGGCCTTGGCTTCTCTCGCTGTGGAGGGAGACCGCTTGAGCAAGAAGCAGAAGCTGCTTGTGAAAAAGTGCCTGACAGGGGAGATCTCTCATGAGGAGTTCGTCACACGGGCGTTGGAACTGGCTCGCCATGCCTAACACCAGGTACGGGAATGAAAAGTCGAAGTATTGTTATCCGGGATCAAACGTTTTAATCAATCATTATGACATTAAAGATGAGAAACAATTGACAGCTTTGGAGACGATGTTTACGGCACAAAGGTTGGCTGAGCTTCAATCCACCCCGATTAAAGGGGATTTCGACTTGCGTCATTTACAAAAGATCCATGCGCGCCTTTTTTCAGATCTTTACCCTTTTGCTGGAGAAATTCGAACAGAAAACATTACGAAGGACGGATTTTCTTTTGCTCAGGCCAGGTTCATTCACGATGCGGCTGAGCCCATATTTCAACAGTTGATGAGAGAAGATTGGAAAAGTATGAACAGGGTCCTGGTTGTAGAGAAATTGGTGTACTACATGTCAGAAATTAATGTTCTCCATCCTTTCAGAGAAGGGAATGGAAGAAGTTTACGGGAGTTCATTCGCATCTTAGCAATGGAAGCAGGATATCATCTGGATTGGTCAGCGGTCCCGCCTGAGGAAATTTTTCAGGCAAGTGTTCAATCTGTCAAAGATGTGCGTCCGCTTGCTCAAGTGATTAGTCATTCCTTATCTACCTATCAAAAACCTTCAGCATAAAACAAGGCTGGAGGTTTTTTGCATGTAGACAGAGGATTCCATCTGAATGTAGGTCCATTCCACGAATGTCTATTCTATCTGCCTCCTTTTTCTGGATTTCGCTTGTTTTGCTTACATTTGCTGACAAACCCGATTTGATGAACACTCGAAAAGAGCGTAATCTGAGTCCTATGCAAATCATGCATGCAAACTTAGGAGGTCTTTATTACATATGTGCGGAATTTTCGTGACACAAGGAGAGATGAGTGAAAAGCAAATGGATGAGGTGCTGGAACTGCTTTACCATCGTGGTCCAGATGAAGGGAAGTCAGTGGTTACCGATCGTGTTCATCTTGGACACCGCCGCTTATCGATCATCGGACTTGAAGATGGCATCCAGCCGATTCATAACGAAGATAAAAAACGTTGGATCGTCTGTAATGGTGAGATTTACAATTATGCAGCCATTAAAGAATCCTTAGCGAAAGATGTCTCTTTTCTCACAAAGTCAGACAGTGAAGTAGCTTTGAAATTAGTCGAAAAACATGGGCCGGAGGCCATCCATCAACTTGATGGAATGTTCGCGTTCTTCATCGCAGATGAGGAAAACGATTCGTTTGTCGTAGCTCGGGATACACTTGGGATCAAGCCGCTTTATTACGGGATGGACCGCGATGGGCAGTATGTTTTTTCATCTGAATTGAAAGCAATCGAACCTTTTGTGAATGAGGTGAAAGAATTTCCTCACGGCCACTATTTCACACCGGAAAATGGTTTTGTCTGCTACCGGAAAATCCAGTCCCCGCAAGAGTCTTACACGGAACATGAGATGACCGAAGTGTTTACTTCTATAAAAGAAACTATGAACGAAGCCGTTCGAAAAAGACTGATGGCAGACGTTGAAGTAGGCGTGCTGCTGAGTGGTGGCTTGGACAGTAGTTTGATTGCCGCCATAGCTGATCAGCAGAAGCAAGGGGACAAGCCTTTAAAATCGTTCTGTGTCGGCTCTGAAGGCAGTGCAGATATCATCAACGCTCGTACGGTTGCGAAAGCGCTGGGAACCGAGCATTATGAATATATTTATACGGAAGAAGAATTGATTGAAGCTGTCTCTGATGTCATTTATCACCTGGAGTCTTACGAGCCTTCCCTTGTGCGTAGTGCCATCCCAAATTACTTCGTGTCTAAGCTCGCATCCGAACACGTAAAAGTGATTTTATCTGGAGAAGGGGCCGATGAATTATTCGCTGGATATGCGTATATGGAAAAATATCAGGATACTGCATCCATGAACAAGGAAATCATTCGTGTATTGAATACACTTCACCACGTAAATCTCCAACGAGCCGATCGTATGAGCATGGCGCATTCCATTGAACTTCGTGTGCCATTCCTCGACTTGGATGTTGTGGAAAATGCCCTCCAGATCCCTGCCGGCTTGAAAGTTCATAAGAAGGACCGCATGGAAAAATGGCTGCTTCGGAAAGCATTTGACGGCATCATCCCTGATGAAGTTTTATGGCGTAAGAAAGCAGAGTTCTCAGAAGGAAGCGGTGCATTGGACTTGCTCGATCTTCATGCAGAAAGAACAATTACAGATGAAACATTTGAAAAGGTGCTAGCCGAGGCACCAGTTGATATACGATCCAAACAGGAAATGTTCTATTATCAGATTTTCAGGGGTCATTTCCCAGAAGAAAAAATGCTCCATACCGTAGGCAAATGGGCCACGGCTTAACCCAAAAGGACAGATGCTAAGCGCATCTGTCCTTTTTCATAACTTATAATCTTTCGGATCGCGCCAAAGGGAAGACCCATCGCTCCAAGAGCAGTCGCCCTGCAAACGGCAGTCCACCTCACACGCAACCGCTTAGCGAGAACGCTGCCAAAAAATAAGTAAAAAATATAGAAGGTATTTTACCTCTTTAAACATAAGAGGTTGTTCCACTATAATAAAAATAACTGAATATTCAAAACTTGAAACCATAAATGCTCAAGAAGGAGGACGTTATGAATGACCAGCCTTTCCTTCAGAGAGGTTTGGGAAGCGAAGAAGCGCATATCTTCGTTTGTCCAACCCACTCCTATCCTGTACTCAGACCCGCTCTCCGAGCACACAGGGGCGCGGGTTCACTTGAAGCTCGAGCATACCCACCCTACGGGATCATTCAAGCTCAGAGGGGCTGCAAACAAAATTCTATCTCTTGACGAGAAAGACTTAAAGAAAGGTGTGACCACTTTTTCAACGGGTAACCATGGCATATCTGTTGCATATGTAGCAGCAGAGTTAGGAATTCCTTGTACGGTATGTATATCGGCCCGTGTTCCGAAGGCGAAGGTGACTCGTCTTAAAAAATTACAAGCGTCTGTGGAGATTGTGGGAAGCAGTCAAGATGAAGCAGAAGCAAGGTGTGCTGAATTGGAAAGAGACGAAGGGATGACGGTAATCAAGCCTTTTGATGATCGGGAAATCATTGCCGGTCAGGGGACGATCGCGCTTGAGGTCATGGAGCAGTGTCCTGAGGTTGATGAAGTGATCATTCCCTTGTCTGGGGGTGGGCTGTTGTCAGGTATTGCTTTTGTGATGAAATCAATTGAACCTTCTATACGTGTGACAGGAGTGACGATGAAGAAGGGAGCGGTCATGCAGGAAAGCCTTGCCAAGGGTAAGCCTGTCATTCTCGAGGAGTCTGATACGTTGGCAGACAGTCTGCTTGGAGGAATTGGGACAGAGAACCGTTACACATTTTCAATGACGAAAGCTTATATGGACGAGGGGGTGCTTGTGGAAGAGGCACAGATTGAAGAAGGGCTGCTCTTCACCCTTGAGCACCATAAGATGGTCGTGGAAGGAGCGGCTGCAACGGGGGTCGGGCACGTCCTTCATTCTAATGGTCTACAAGGAAAAAATGTTGTTGTCGTCATGAGCGGGAACAATATCGACCATGATGTAATTACAGATCTTTTGGCTAAATCGTAAGTGGGGGAGGAGTGGAGATGGGGGTTGCGGTGGAGGAAGTTTTAAAACTTCCAGTGCTCGAAAAAGCAAGAGTACAGACCCATGTGTATGATCGTCAGGTTGATTGGATCTCAGTGATTGAGACTCCTGTAGAGAACTTTGTCAGGAACAATGAATTTGTACTAAGTACAGGGGTCGGGTGTGTGGATGATGTATTGGCACTCGAAGGATATGTTGAAGATGTCATTCGCTCGGAAGCCTCCGTCCTCGCTTTTGCCACAGGACGTCATCTCTATAAAATTCCGGACCGGGTGTTAAAACTTGCGGAGAAACACGAGTTGATCGTGATGGAAATTCCATGGGAGGTCCGCTTCGGAGATATTTTACAGGACGTATTACGGTTGATCAGTGAGGAGAACCGCCAGGAACAGCAACGCACGGAAGAGATACGACAGGAGTTGATCAACTGTGTCCTGAACGGAAAAGGGCTGCAGGAGATCACATCAATCATCTACCAGAACACAGGCATTCCGACGGCCATCAGTGATCATAACAAACAGATCCGGGCGAATCAGTATTTTGATCGTTATTACATCGATGTTTTAAATGGGCATGAGCTTTCTCAGGAAGGAACCCTTGTAGAAACGGAGATGGACAGTGATCACCCGCTCAGCCATTACATTGAAACCTATGAAATCGGTGATCAGAAATGCTACCAGCTTACAATTTTATCAAACTATAAGAAACAGGGATATATTCTATTTAAGCCAAAGGACGACAAAGATTTAACGTGGGTGAATCTTCACATTTTGGAGCATGCGCTTACAGCTTGTGCCTTATATTTCGTCAAAGAGAACGCCATTGAAATGACTGAAATCAGACTTAAGGATAACTTTTTGCTGGATTTAGCCAAGCAGGAGAGGGAGATGGACAGAGCTCTTTTTTCGAAAGCGCAGCTGCTTGGTTATGATTTGGAGAAGCCTTATATTTGTCTCGTCGGCCATATCCGTTTCGTGCAGCCGGAGGAGGAACGCACCTCTTCAACGATGCCTCAAGTCAAATCATCATCGATCAACAGTCGCAATTATTACATTCAGAAGGAAGTCACTCATGCCGGAGACGCGCTGCACCGGAGGACGATGACCACCTTTGATGAAGGCGAGGTAATCGTTTATTTGGAAACGGACCGTCCGGATTACGAAGAAACCGCGAACCAGTTTCTCGACCTGATTGAGCGGAGACTTCATGAGTTATTAAAAGGGATTACGATTAGCTGGGGGATTTCCTGTCATAAAGGTGGGTATCAGACTTTTCATAAAAGCTATGAAGAGGCGGAAACGGCACTGAAAATCGGTCAGCAGCATGAAGAAGGGGAGCGGACGTTTTTCAGTGATACCAGAATGAACCGGTTGCTCATGGCACTGTCCCACGAGGAAGAAATCGGAGCGATTGTGTCAGATACGTTGGAGAAGCTGATTGATTATGACCAGAAACGGCAGACAGAACTGATTCATACGTTTATGGTCTATAACAAATACAACAGCAATGTCAGTCAGACGGCCCGTGCCCTGAACTTGCACCGCCAATCTTTGCTGCACAGATTGAGAAACATTGAACATTTGACTGGCCTCTCTCTTCTCAATGCGGATGATCTTTTTTTGCTGGAGCTGAGCGTAAGGTTATGGCTTTTGAAAAAGGTGGATGCATAGAGCGCTCCCTCGGGATGACGCTCTATTTCTCATCTTTGACTGTCGTTTTCCATTCGCCCTGATCGGTCCCGCGTTGGTCCAGCTTGACGGTCCACTGATCGGATTCTTCATCAAAGGAAAGTAGCGAAACGATCAGCACATCTGTCTGCTCTGGTTCTGTTTCGGACAAAGCTGTAGAGAGAGCTTCGGATGCTTTTAAATCCGCTCCCTGTACTTCACTCATTTCAAGCTCCTGGACTTTATCGGCGGTTGCTTGTTCTGGGTAGGATTCAGCGATATCTCCGTCTACCCACACTTCGACCTGTTTGCCAATCCAGAGACCTTCAGGAGCTTCGGATACCCACATGGCCCGTCCTTCATCCCCTGAATCATCATCCATCGGTGTGACTACGAGGATCCTGTCTTCATCTTGATCCATGACAAATCCGCTTATATCCGGATTGGTGGAGTCTGCTTCCACTTCATTCTGATCCACTTCTTCTGTTTCTGACACCCCACATGCACTAAGGAATAAAAAGAAAACCATCAACATGCCAAGCATCCATCTCATTTTCATCATTCTCACACTCCTTATCTACTTTGTTGACGTTTGAACGGGAGGAAAAGTTTCACATGACAGAAACATCCAACTTTGTTATGATGAAAATCACCAAGCGAATAAGTTTATGAAACTACTAGGGGAGCCTGAATGGGCTGAGAGGAAAGCGAGCAAGCTTTCTGACTCTTACGAACCTGATCTGGTTAATACCAGCGGAGGGAAGTAGTCTGACGATACGTGTATCGACTTACTGCATACCAGGCCAGGTCCTCTAAGGATCTGGCTTTTTTTATCTGGTTCCATTCAGCTCCTGTACGGAAAGGTGGTGAAAGATGAGAAACACAAAGATACTCACAACGATGGCCGTGCTTATTGCCATTGGAACGCTTGGAGCTCAATTTCTCTGGTTTCCGGCTGGAATTGCGAAAGCTTATCCTGTCCAGCATGCGGTTAATGTAGTCGCGGCGGTGGTGCTTGGACCCGCCCCGGCGGTCATGATTGCTTTTGTTATCGGGCTCTTACGTTTCTTATTAGGGCTCGGCACCTTTCTTGCTTTTCCGGGCGGAATGTTCGGTGCATTATTGGCAGGGCTTTGTTATCGATTCTATGAAAGAAAAAGGTCTGCGGTGATTGGTGAAGTTTTAGGTACTGGAGTCATAGGGGCTTTGGCATCTGTTCCGATTGCGCACGTCCTGATGGGAAGTTCAACAGGTGTTTTCGCGTTTGTTCCTTCTTTTGTCGTAAGCAGTGTCTCGGGGGCTTTCATTGCTGCCTTCATTTTATCACGAGTGAAAGTTGATAATATGATCTTACAACCATAATACACGGAAACTGCTAGGGGCGCGAGTATTCGCTGAGATAAGGAGACATTCCTTGGTCCCTCAATACCTGATCCGGGTCATGCCGGCGGAGGGAAGTAGTAAGAATCCCCTTCTGTCCTCTAGTAGCTTCCGAGAATAATAGGAGGCTCTATCATGTCTTTTTCCAATCAATTAAGAAAAGAAAGTCAGGATATCTATCAAAAAATCTTCACTCATCCCTTTATCCAGGGTATCGGAAAAGGGGAGGTTCCAAAAGAAGCGTTGATTCACTATATCAAGGCTGATTATGAGTATTTGAATGCCTTTATGCACGTCTATGGAATCGCCATTTCCAAATCTCAGGGAAGGGAAGACATTCAACTGTTTAACGAACAAATCGATTTTGTGTTGAACAGTGAGGTTCACCCTCACAACAATTTTTGTGAACAGATTGGCGTTTCCTATGAGGAACTGCAAGGGTATCCATTGCCGCCAACCGCTGATCACTATATTAAACATATGCTATTTCATGCCTACCAAGGAGGAATCGGAGAAATATTAGCAGCCTTGCTTCCGTGCCCGTGGACGTATTATGAAATTGGAGTCGAGCTGATGAACAGCTATCAGCCAGGGTCCGATCACCCCTTCCTCCCGTGGATCGAGTTTTATGCCAATGAGGAAGTGAAGGGTCTGACAGCGGTGTTATGTGAACGGCTTGATCAGTATGCGGAACGTGCGTCGGAATCGGAAAAACAGCGGATGAGAGAAGCCTTTCGTAAAAGTTGTCAGCTGGAATATGCCTTTTGGGATATGGCCTATACCCAAGAGCAATGGCCTTGTGAAAAGGAGGGTGTGAAATGAGACAAGTCTCATGTGCGTTGACGATTGCCGGGACCGATCCTAGTGGTGGTGCGGGTATTCAGGCAGACTTGAAAACTTTTCAGGAGTTGAAAAGTTATGGCATGAGTGTTGTGACATCAGTCGTTTCGCAAAATACGACAGGAGTGAAAGATGTTCATCACCTGCCGGAAAATTTCATTAGGAGTCAGCTGAAAGCTATTTCTGAGGATATGCCTGTCCAGGCACTGAAAACAGGGATGATTGCCAACAAGAAAATGATGAAAGTCATCAGTGAATGGTTGGATGAGGTGGGTGCTCCGTACGTCATGGACCCTGTCATGGTTGCCCAGAGTGGGGACCCGTTGATTGAAAAAGAAGATCAACGTTATTTGAAAGAATATCTTGTACCAAAGACAGCGCTCGTCACTCCCAACATCCCTGAAACGGAAGTGCTTGTTGGAGGGAAAATTGAAACAGAAGCGGATATGAGAGAAGCGGCCGAAGTGATCGTGAAAGACTTAGGTGCGGCTGCAGCCCTTGTCAAAGGGGGCCATCTCAATGGAAGAGCGGTTGATTTTTTATATGATGGGCAGTGGTTTCATGAATTTGAATCCGAACGTATTGATTCTTCCAATACACACGGGACAGGTTGTACGTATTCTGCAGCCATTACGGCATACTTGAGTCAGGGACACGCTTTGCCACAAGCCGTCAAAGAAGCGAAATACTTTGTAACAGAGGCGATCCGCCATTCCTTCGATTTAGGAAAAGGAAGTGGCCCGACCAATCATTTTGCTTTGCGTGAGGAGGTTTTCAACCAATGGCTGTAAATGTTATCGACAGAGTGAGAGAACAACGCCCACTGATCCATCACATCACGAATGCGGTCGTCATGAATTTCACAGCGAACGGACTTCTAGCATTCGGAGGATCACCGATAATGGCCAATGCCAAGCAGGAGGTTGCAGAGGTCACCCGATTGTCTCAAGGGCTGTTATTGAATATAGGGACGCTTCATGAAAACCAGGTGGAAGCGATGATTCTTGCAGGAAGAGCAGCAAAAGAGATCGGCATTCCGGTCGTCCTCGATCCTGTTGGCGCCCCTGCAACCTGCTATCGTTCAAACGTATGCCAACGTATTTTGCAGGAGGTGAAGCCGACCGTCATTAAAGGAAATGCCGGTGAAATCGCCCACCTCGTCGGTCAGGATGTGGAAACGAAAGGTGTAGACGCTACAGGAGAAGCTGACGCTGAAGCCATCGTTCGTCTAGTTGCAGAAAAATATCAGACCGGAGTCGTTTGTACTGGTGAAAAGGATGTCGGATGTATCGACGGGGACGTTTTTGTCAATGAAACCGGACACCCTCTCCTTGCTCAAATTACAGGATCCGGCTGTTTGCTGGGTTCCTTGCTCACAGCAAGCTTAACGGTAGAAGGCAATTCTAAAGAAAAGGTTCTAGCAACATTAAGTCATTATGGACGGGCGGCAGAACAAGCAGCGGATCACCCTGATGTCAAAGGTCCAGGGACATTCATTCCCAGGTTTGTCGATGCTATAGCCATGGGGGCTGAAAAATGAAAGCTTCTACCCTTAGAAAATACTTCATTATGGGCAGCCAAAACTGTAACAAAGATCCCTTGAGCATTTTGGATGAAGCGATTAAAGCTGGCATCACGTGCTTTCAATATAGGGAAAAAGGAGAAGGCGCTCTAACTGGAGAAGCGAAGTACAGTCTCGGTCATAAGCTGCGCCAACGTTGTGCTGAAGCGGGTATTTTATTTATCGTCAACGATGAAGTTGAACTTTTTGATGTGCTTAAGGCTGATGGAATCCATGTGGGGCAGAGTGATCGTAGTGTGAATGAAATCCGCTCCAACTATCCGGATACCATCATTGGATTATCTGTATCCGATCGCATTGAATTAGAACAGAGTCCGGTCAATCTTGTCGACTATTTAGGTGTTGGACCGATGTACAGAACAACGACGAAGACAGACGCCAACCCTGTAGCAGGTCCTGAATGGGTGAAGATCGTCAAACGGGAGTATCCAAACATGCCCGTAGTCGGGATTGGGGGTATCCATCCCGAAAATGCTGGTAAAGTAATAGAAGCGGGAGCGGACGGTGTCGCTGTCATTTCAGCTATTACCCAAGCTGTGGACATGTCTTCTATCGTAAAATCTCTATAAAACATAAGGAACTCATGCCTGTCATGAGTTCCTTTTATCGTTATCCGAGGGTTTTATGGTTTCCCAGACTTTCCCCTGGTTGAAGAACAGGAATATCGACCTGAACCGTATCCGGATACTTAATCCCTGCTCCTGTATTGAGTACGACCACTTCATCCTCGGCGGTAATCCAGTTTTCTGATCTTAACTTTCTGGCAGCAGCAAAGGCTGCAGCTCCTTCGGGACACACAAACGCGCCTTCTTTTTGAGCCACTCTTTTTTGTTCTTCCAAAAGCTCATGATCGCTGATGGCTACCGCGCATCCACTTGTATCGTATAAAGCGTCGAGGACAAGGAAATCTCCAATTGCTTTTGGAACATTGATCCCAAATGCTACCGTTTCAGAATCTTTCCAAAATGTCGATTCCCTCTTCCCTTCCTGCCATGCTTCCACAATTGGAGCACAGCCTTCAGATTGGACTGCTACGAGCCGTGGCATTCGGTCTTTGGTGATCCAACCTAGCTCCTGTAATTCTCTCAGAGCTTTATGAATGCCGATCAATCCAACTCCACCACCTGTGGGATAGAGGATGACATCCGGCACGTTCCAGCCCAATTGTTCGGCTATTTCCAGCCCCATCGTTTTCTTCCCTTCAATTCTGTAAGGTTCTTTTAAAGTGGACACATCGTAGAGTCCGGATTTTTCTACTGCTTCCGCCACGATTTTTCCCGCATCGCTAATAAGCCCATCGACGAGAAAAAGATTAGCCCCGGACAAAGCGCATTCATTACGCGTAATTTTCGGCGCATCGACAGGCATAACGATGGTCGATTCCATTGATGCTCTTGATGCATATAAGGACCACGCAGCTCCAGCATTGCCATTGGTGGGCATAGCGAGTTCTTTCACTCCCAGCTCTTTTGCTTTAGATACACCGACCGCAGCTCCTCTTGCTTTGAACGATCCGGTAGGGATGATGCCTTCATCTTTCATATGCAGTTTGCGGATATTCATATCTGTCTGAAGGGTGGGTAAAGGGATTAACGGACTCATGCCTTCTCCCAAAGAAGTTTTATATGTAGGATCCTGGAGTGGTAATAGTTCATGGTAACGCCAAAGGTCTGGGGTTCTCTCTTTCAGTTGCTCAGGGGACCACACCTTTTTCAGACTGTCTAAATCATAGCTTACAAGTAAAGGAGATCCGCATGTACATAGATGCTGGGGTTCGCTTGTTTTATAGGTTTCCTCGCATTTCGGGCAGTACAAATGAGATAAGTAACTGTATGTCATCTTCATCCTCCTTCTATCCGGTTATTCGTATCTTAACATAAGAAGTGGAAGGAGAGGTCCATGGCGACATTGTATTAAGGACATCTTCAAAACTTCATACACTTTTTACATTACAAGAAAAAATATCTTTGAATACAATGAAAGTACAGTCGTTTAAAAATTCAGATAACTAGCGCGGAGGGGATGAAATGGTTCTTCCTTTTGACATTTTAGAGTATCACCAGCGTTTGCAGAAAACGAAGAAACGCATGGCTGATCAAGGAATTGACGTGCTTTTGATTACAGACCCGGCAAACATGAATTACCTTTCTGGTTATGATGCCTGGTCTTTTTATGTACACCAAATGCTTGTGATTATCATCGATGAACCGCAGCCGCTTTGGATTGGTCGTTACCAGGATGCAAACGGTGCACGGGTGACCACGTGGATCTATGATGAGAATGTCATTGCCTACCCTGACTACTTCGTTCATTCAGATGTTTATCACCCGATGGATTTTATAGCAGATATCCTCCTTCAGATCGGTCAAGGAAAAAGGAAGATCGGCGTTGAGATGGATCATTACTACTTTACGGCCAAAGCTCTGGAAAGGTTGAAAAGAGGATTGCCGAATGCCACCTTCCAAGATGCG
The DNA here is from genome assembly GCF_003386945.1 of Halobacillus trueperi. NCBI lineage: Bacteria > Bacillati > Bacillota > Bacilli > Caryophanales > Bacillaceae > Halobacillus > Halobacillus trueperi. The sequence continues at coordinate 268,760 of NZ_QUAE01000004.1, forward strand.
ACCCTGCTTGTGAACCGTGTCCGTATCGTTAAGTCTGATCAAGAAATCGAATATATGAAAAGGGCAGCTCAAATTGCGGACCTAGCAATGACTAAAGGCGTGGAAAGCATTTATCCGGGCGTTCGGGAGTGCGATACCGCGTCCGAAATTTACTATCACATGGTCAGAGGGACCCCGGATTTCGGTGGGGAATATCCGGCGATTGTTCCACTGCTTCCGACCGGGGATCATACGTCCATTCCACATCTTACCTGGTCAGACCGGCCTTTCGTAAAAGGAAATGCTGTCATCATCGAACTGGCCGGGTGTTATAAGCGCTACCATGTTCCTCTTGCCCGTACCGTTTCCATCGGAGAACCGAATGAAAAAATGAAACAAGTCGCCCCGGTCGTTTTGGAAGGGATTCAGAATGTCCTCGACTTTGCAAAGCCTGGGGTGACTTGTGGAGAACTTGAAGAAGTTTGGAGAAAGAGTATTAAGAAACACGGTTTTGAAAAAGAAGCCCGTTTAGGTTATTCCGTCGGTCTCAATTATCCGCCAGATTGGGGAGAACATACGGCGAGCATCCGAAAAGGAGATCCGACTGTCCTGGAACCCAATATGACGTTCCATTTGATTCCGGCGTTATGGTTCGATACGGACGGGATCGAAATCAGTGAAACATTCAAGGTCACAGAATCTGGGAGTGAGCGGTTCACCACTTATCCGCAGGAGTTAATCATACGTGATCATATGGATTTAAGCGGCCAGATCAGCTGAAGGAGGTATGGAAAATCAGACTCTTTGAACGGAAAGACATTGAAAAAGTGATTCGCCTTGATACAGAACTTGTAGGGAAAATGGAAGAAGCCTTCACCTCACTGGTGGAAAAAGAAATGACGATGCCACCGATCATGCGTGTAGATGTGCCGGATCATAATGGCGAAGTGGATATTAAATCCGCCTATATCAAAGGTGAAGACAGTTTTGCTGTGAAGCTGTCTTCTGGATTTTTCAATAACCCCGCTATAGGGCTTCCGAGCGCGAACGGGCTTATGATTCTCATCAATAGTCGTACAGGAGAGCCACTCGCGGTATTGGCCGATGAAGGGCGGCTTACGGATTTGAGAACGGCGGCTGCCGGAGCGGTGGCTGCGAAATATGGAAGCAGGGACAACAGCCGGATTGCGGGGATCCTTGGTACCGGGTCTCAAGCGCGTCTTCAACTTCAAGCGCTTATGCTGGTTCGGCCGATTGAGCAGGTCTTCGTTTATGGGAGAAATGATGAAAAAGCCTTTAACTTTAAACAAGAGATGGAGCAGAAAACAGGTCTTCATGTGACCGTCTGTGACTCAGTTGAGCAAGTCGTAGGAAAAAGCGATCTTGTTGTAACGACGACACCGTCTAAGGAACCGTTGATCTACGGAGATTGGGTGAGGGCGGGACTTCATATAACGGCCATGGGCTCGGATGCAGAACATAAGCAGGAACTGGATGCCACTGCTATGGGGAAAGCGGATGTTATTGTCTGCGATGTAAAAGATCAGTCCGCCCGTTTGGGAGAATTGCGCTCGTCACCGGAGCAGCAGGAACGTGCGATAGAACTGGGGGAAGTGACAAGTGGAAAACATTCGTTCCGACAATCAGATGAGGAGATTACGATTTGTGATTTAACAGGAACGGGTGTGCAGGATACAGCCATTGCAAGACATGTGTACCACCGACTATTAGCTTGGGAGGGCGTTAAGGATGAAAGACGCGAAGTTTAGTACTAAATCGATATGGGCCGGTGAGAAAGAACAACTCGCATTCGGAGCGACGCAAGTGCCTGTCGTTCACAGTGTTTCCTTTGGTTATGACGATATGGACGAATGGTATGAAGTGGCGGTAGGTAATAAGCCGGGGCACATTTATGGACGGAATACGAATCCAACCGTTCAGGCTTTTGAAGAAAAAATCCGCATTTTAGAAAATGCAGAAGCGGCTACAAGCTTTTCCACAGGGATGGCGGCAATCAGTAATACCCTTGGCACACTGCTATTCCCCGGAGACCGGGTGGTTTCGATTAAGGATACGTATGGAGGAACAAATAAAATTTTCACAGAATTCCTTCCGAAACAACAAGTGGAAGTCGTTCTTTGTGAAACAGGAGATCATGAGGCACTGGAAGCCGAAGTGGCTAAAGGGTGCAAAGTGCTCTATTTGGAAAGCCCGACGAACCCGACGGTGAAAATCACCGACATCAAGCGGATGGCAGCTGCAGGCAAGGCGGTAGGGGCAACAGTGGTTGTTGATAATACGTTTGCCACGCCAGTGAATCAAAACCCACTCGATCTTGGAGCAGACCTTGTCATTCATAGTGCGACGAAATTTTTAGGAGGGCACGCCGATGCTTTAGGTGGAGCTGTATGTGGCAGAAAGGGCTTAGTTGAAGCGATTTATCACTATAGAGAAATTAATGGGGCGACCCTCGATCCAATGGCTGCTTATTTGCTTTTAAGAGGCATGAAGACATTGAAGCTTCGTGTGGAGCAGCAAAACAAAAATGCCGCAGCGATTGCGGAACATTTGAAAAGTTTCGACCTCGTAGAAGAAGTTTTTTATCCAGGGCTTCCTTCTCACCCGAATCATCAGATTGCAAAACAACAAATGAAAGGATTTGGCGGGATGCTCAGCTTTGCTGTGAAAGGTGGTGTAGCCACTGTACGCGACCTTTTACCGAAGCTGCAATTTGCCAACCGTGCCGCTAATCTAGGTTCAGTGGAAACGGTTGTCGGTCCGTCGAGAACGACGAGTCATGTGGAATGCACCCCTGAAGAGCGTGCCGCCATGGGGATTCCAGAAGGTTTGATCCGTTACTCGGCCGGAATTGAAGATATTGAGGACCTGAAAAATGACCTTTCACAGGCTTTCCAATCGTTGCACACTTATGTGAAGAAGTGAGGAGGGAAGGATGTGAAAACCGAAAAGCTGGACATCGTCTTGCGTGCAAACCAGCTTGTAGATCGTTTAGTGGGGTGGCGGCGGGACTTCCACCGCTTCCCTGAACTCAGCTTTCAGGAAAAGCGAACGAGTGAAAAAGTGGGGGAAATATTAGAAAGCTTCCACACATATGAAATCGAAATGAATGTCGGAGGCTATGGGATTGTCGCTACCGTCAGCCATGGGGAGGGTCCTGTTGTGGGGATTCGTGCGGATATGGACGCTCTTCCTATCACGGAAACGACAGGCGTTCCATGGGCTTCACATAATCCCGGTGTGATGCATGCATGTGGGCATGATGCGCACATGGCCATCTTGCTTGGCGTCGCCCAGCTGTTGGCGGAGGATGCAAAAGCTGGGCGTTTTCAAGGAACGATCAAACTGATTTTTCAGCCAGCAGAAGAAAGTTGTGATGCAGCAGGGGAAACAGGTGCGATGAAAATGCTGGAAGCCGGCAGGCTTCATATGGATGCCGTTTTATCCCTGCACATGTGTCCATGGAGGAAGTCAGGTGAAATCCAATGGAATGACGGCCCGAGCATGGCAAACAATGACGAATTTCATTTGAAAATTCAAGGGAGCGGCGGTCATGCGGGATATCCGCAGCATGTGAAAGACCCGATATGGATGGCGACTTATGTGTTGCAGGCGTTATACAGCCTGAATGGTCGAAAAGTAAACCCTCTGGATGTCGGCACCATTAGTGTTGGGCAGGTGCATGCAGGGGAGGCCAACAATGTGATTCCAAGTATTGTAGACATAAAAGGGACCATCAGATCTTATAAAGATGATGTGAGAGATAGATTATGCAAGGAAATCCATCAGGTGGCCAATGTCGTCACAGCGCTCGGCGGGGAGTATTCACTTCGTATCCATCGCGGTGAACCCTCTTTAATCAACGATCCTAGAATCAACCGGATCATAAAGGAAGCTGCATCCGGACTGAACATGTATGAAGAGCCCTTTGGGATGGGGAGCGAAGACTTCAGCCATTTCACTAGAAAAATACCTGGAGCGATGTTTTTTCTTGGTTGCGGATTGGAAAAGGAACGAAGTCTCCATCAATCGGATTTTGATATCGATGAACGTTCATTGCCGATTGGTGTAAGAGTGCTGTTGGAGAGTGCTTATTCATTACTTGAGCGAGGAGGAGTCCATTGAGTATGAAAATAGCCATGATTGGATTTGGAGGCGTAGGTCAGGCGTTTGCAGAAATTGTGGAGGAAAAACATCAGGAACTTCAGCAAAATCACGGACTTGATGTGGAAATCGTGGCGGTATCGGATGTTATGAAAGGCTCTGTTTTCGAGCCGGACGGTTTGAATATTCCGAAGTTATTGGAGTGTGTAAAACGAACGGGCTCTGTAGAATCCTATCCGGCATCCAGGCAGGGGGTCAAAGGATGGAACAGTTTAGAAACGATAGAGAATTCACAAGCGGATGTCATTATTGAAGTGACCTACACCGATGTCAAGACCGGGGAGCCTGCCCTCACTCATTGCCATCGTGCTTTTGAAACAGGGAAAAGTGTCATAACGACAAACAAAGGTCCTGTCGCCCTTGCCTATCAAGAATTAAACGAAAAGGCGGATCAACATGACGTGTTTTTCGGGTTCGAAGGAACGGTCATGAGTGGTACGCCTGCACTAAGACTCCCACTAGAAACATTAGCTGGCAATGAAATTAAAGAAATCAGAGGGATATTGAACGGCACCACCAATTATATTCTTACCGCTATGGAAGGTGGAATGACATTGAATGAAGCGTTGGAAAAAGCCCAAGCCCTCGGTTATGCAGAGGCTGATCCGACGAGTGACCTTGAAGCCTACGATGTCAGGTATAAAGCCGCTATTTTATCAAATCATGTGTATGGAGTTCAACTCGACCCTGAAGAGATTTTCTGTGCTGGAATTACTGGTTTATCAGTAGAAGATATCAAAGAAGCGGAAAAAGCCGGCGAAAAATGGAAGCTGCTTGCCCGTATTTCTCAAAACAACGGCACGGTAAAAGCGACCGTCCAACCGGAGCGTGTGAAACAGGATGATCTCTTAGCGCGAGTTAGTGGTGCAACCAATGCCATCGTCTATGAATGTGATCTGTCCGGTCCGATCATGCTCACAGGTGCGGGGGCAGGGTTAAAGGAAACGGGATTTTCTTTACTCATCGACCTGATTCATTGCCACAAACAGAAGCAGGGGACCAAAATCGGAGGAGGGAGCCACTCATGACCACGAAGGTGAAGAGTTACAAAATGCTGATTGGAGGAGAATGGAGAGAAGGCTTGCACAGTTTTGATGTCATCAACCCTCAGAACAGTGAAGTGCAGGCCACTGTCCCCTCTGCAACGAATGAGGAAATGACTGAAGCTATTGAAACCGCCGATCGTACTTTTCGAATGAGAGACCCCATTCCCACACATGAAAGGATTCGCATACTAAGCAAAGTTTCTGATTATATGGAGAAGAATCACGAAGTTTTCGCTTCAATCATCGCACGTGAAGGAAGTAAAACGATTACTGAGGCTCGTTCAGAGGTTTCACGAGCCATTCAAACCATTCGGATCAGCGCGGAGGAAGCAAGGCGGTTGAAAGGAGAGACCATCAACTTCGATCAAAATCCGGGCAGCGAAAATAGGGTCGGGTATTATCAACGTTTTCCTGTGGGAGTCGTAGGAGCCATCACTCCTTTTAATGACCCGCTCAATTTAGTCGCACATAAAATAGGGCCAGCCATAGCTGCTGGAAACGCGATTGTGGTAAAACCAGCCTCAGCCACGCCTCTAAGTGCATTGAAGCTCGCGGAAGCCTTCGTGGAAGCGGGCCTTCCTGACGGTTATCTATCCGTTGTTACTGGATCAGGAAAGGAAGTCGGGGATACACTGATCACACATCCGGCCATAAAAATGGTTTCCTTTACGGGAGGATCTGTTGCCGGGGAAGCCATCACGAGAAAAGCAGGAACGAAAAAAATAAGTATGGAACTGGGATCAAACTCGCCGGTCATTGTCCTTAACGATGCAGACCTTTCCAAGGCTGTTCATGCTTGCTGTTCGGGTGCCTTTTCGGCGGCAGGTCAGAATTGCATCGGCGTACAAAGAATTTTTGTAGGCAGAGAACTTTATCCAGAATTCATTGATCGCCTGGTGGAAGCGACTGTAGCGCTTAAAGTCGGCGATAAAATGGATGACAGAACAGATGTAGGACCTATGATTAATGAAAAAGAAGCGGCCCGGGTGGCCGAATGGGTCGAGGAAGCGTTGGTAAAGGGAGCACAAATAGAAACTGGAGGAGTCCGTGACGGAGCATACTATTCTCCGACCATACTGACCGGGGTACCTTCAGATGCAAAAGTGATGGCAGAAGAGATCTTTGGGCCTGTGGTCATTGTAAACCCTGTTGTTGATTTAGAGGAAGCCATTGAAAAATCCAATGCTGTCAATTATGGACTGCACGCAGGAATCTTTACAAATGATATCAATCAAGCTTTTAAAGCTATAAAGAAAATGGACGTAGGTGGCATCATGATCAACGACAGCAGCGATTATCGAATTGATGAAATGCCATTCGGAGGTACGAAAGGGTCCGGCATCGGTCGTGAAGGAGTACGGTTTAGCATAGAATCCATGACTGAACAAAAAGTCGTATGTTTCCACCTTGACGATTAGAAAAGCCGCCTCAGTCCGCCTGTTTGTGTTTGTCATCCATCCGGTAGGGGAATGCCTCCACAAAAGGAGGTAATGGAATGGCACAATTTTATGTGAACCAGAATCAGCAGACAGGTGGCGAACACGAAGTGCATGTCGAAGGCTGTGACTTTATGCCTTTTGAGCAGAATTTATTGGAATTAGGTGGTCACGACGACTGCGCAAACGCTCTCGAAGTTGCCAGAAATACTTACGAAGATGTCAACGGCTGCAAACACTGCTGCCCCGATTGCCACACAAAATAACATTCCCAAAAACCTGAACGTCCACAAACGGACCCGTTCAGGTTTTTTATTTATTTCACTATATGGCAGTATTCAAGTATAGGGAGCTTATGTGGAATAGGGTAGGAATTGGTGTGCTGAAATGGTACTTCTTCTCAGGGATATTGTTTGCTTTCATGCAAATAGTAAACGTGAAGATTAATCCTGAGGAGGATGCATGATGAAGAAAAAATGGATCATTCTATTCGCAGCGCTCATGATGATTGCCATGTTGGCTGCTTGTAATACATCGGAAGAACGCGCACGTGAAAGTCAGCGGAACAATTTGAATCAAGTCAGCTTTGGTCCAGAAGACCAAGGCATGCAAGGGGACGGTAATCAACCAAGAGAAATGGATCCAGGAGCATACGGCCAAAACCGTTTTGATGCCAACATTCCTTTTGAAGGTATGAACCCAAATGGAACGAACGGGTCGATGCAAGGTCCATACTTTTTTGACCATGATGGCCGTTACACACAAGATCCACAAGGTGGAGACCAGGCGCAAAGACAAACCCCTGATCAAGCCGAGCAAAATCGTAATGATACTGCCCAGCAGAGCGACCAGGCGAATGGGGATTTTCAACAACAGGTCATTGATTTGACGAACAAAGCTCGTGAGAAAAATGGCTTGAAACCTCTTAAGAACAGCAATGATGTAGAAGAAGTGGCTCAAACGAAATCTGAGGATATGGCGAAGAACGATTATTTCTCCCATACATCACCAACTTACGGAAGTCCTTTTGATATGCTGAAGGAATTCGGAGTTGATTATTCAACAGCCGCTGAAAACATTGCTGCAGGACAGCAGTCTCCACAATCGGTTGTCGATGGCTGGTTAAACAGTTCAGGTCACCGTAAGAACATTATGAACAAGAATATCACTCACATTGGCGTTGGTTATGCTAAAGATGGCAATTACTGGGTGCAAATGTTTATTGCAAAATAAGTAGATATGACGCTTGGTTATCATCAGGCGTCATGTTTTACATACAAATCAAGGCAGGGGTAGAGAATGAAGAATATATGGATCCTGGTCATGGTGTTCGCTGTCATTCTGGCACCTTCTGACCTAGCAGCTTTTAAAGAAGAAAGATTGGTGGCCATCGGGGATTCCATTCCATTTGGTTATAATTTGGATAAAGAAAATAAAAATCCTCCAAAAGGGTCGTTCCCGTCTTTGATTGGAATGAAAAAAGATATAGAAGTGACCAATTTAAGTATTCCAGGACTGACATCTGCCCAATTACTAAAAGCTGTTCAATCCAATAATACCTTCAGAGAAAGTCTTAAGAACGCTGATTATGTCATTGTGTATATCGGTGGCAATGATTTATTGAATGTCGTAAAAAAAAATGGTGGACTGGATGGTATGAAAATGGAGGAGGCTGCTCCGGTTATTCGAGATCTCATTTATAATGTCTATTCGACCATTCTGGCGATTGACGAATTAACGAACGGGAAAGTGCTCGTCTACAACATATACAATCCTTATCCTGCTGCCGGTGACCAGTTGAACACGCCGCTCGCTTATATTAACCAGCAGTATGCTTCCTTAATCAAGCTGCTGAAACACTTTGCTTCCGTTACTCTTGTCGATGCCTATAAGGCCTATCATGGTCATCCTGAGTACATCATTAAAGGGGATGTTCATCCGACGGCAAAAGGTCAACAGGTACTGGCTAAGCTCGCATTGAAACATATGGACTAAGCTTAGCTTAGGGGTGGGTGTTTCTTCCATGTTTCATGATATAATGAGGGTACGGTTATTTTGGAGGTGTCTACATGGTTAGATTTGGAATTATAGGAACCAATACCATTACGGAAAAATTTATAGAGGCAGCGAAACAGCATGCCCATTTTACATTACAGGCGGTGTATTCCCGTACAGAAGAGAAAGCAGCCAACTTCGCATCCAAACACGGTGCACTTGAGACGTACACAGATTTAGAAAAGATGGCATCCAGTTCGAATGTGGATGCGGTTTATATAGCGAGTCCTAACGCTTTCCATGCGGAGCAGGCGAAAACCATCATGAGAAAAGGGACGCACGTCTTATGTGAAAAACCGATGGCTTCCAATCAACAAGAGATCGCTTCTATGATTGAAGTAGCCAAAGAAGAAGGCGTTCTGTTAATGGAAGCAGTCAAGTCTACACTCATGCCAGGTTTTCTAAGCATTCAGGAACATCTACATAAAATCGGGGAAGTGAGACGCTTCGTCGGGAACTTCAGCAAGTATTCCTCTCGTTATGATGCATATAAAAGAGGAGAGGTGTTGAATGCTTTCAAGCCGGAACTGTCGAACGGTTCTTTGATGGACCTTGGTATTTATGGCATTTATCCGATGGTTGCCCTATTCGGTGCCCCCAATCATGTCCAGGCTAATGCCGTATTTTTAGATTCAGGTGTTGACGGTCAAGGCAGTGTGGTCGCAGCTTATGATGGAATGGAAGGAGTAGTGGTCCACTCCAAAATCGTGGATTCCCATGCTCCGTCAGAAATTCAAGGAGAAAAAGGCACGATGCTCATTCCGAATATTTCTGAACCGAAAGATATAAAAATCATTTATAGAGATGGATCCGTGGAAGAACTTTCTTTCGAAGATGAGTTTTCCCCTATGTATTATGAAGCGGCTGAGTTTATCAGTCTGGTGGAGAAGACAAAAGATCGGTCGGAGAATAATTCGTTGGAGCATACGCTGATTACAGCGAAAATCATGGAGGAAGCCCGCCGGCAAATCGGCTTGGTTTATCCTAACGACCGCTCTTAGGGTCCTGAAAAAAGAGGCACTCACTTGCGAAAGTGCCTCTTTTTTCTACTGTTCTTTTAGTTGATTTGATACGTCCGTGAGGCTTTCTTGCTGGTACGCTCTTCGCTTGTGGTGGATACCCCATTCGTTCATCTTCTCCAAGAATGAGGCCGTTGTTCGCCCGTAAGGCGTCACACGATACTCCACTCTGGGAGGCACAGTTTCATAATCGATACGTTCGATTAGACCGTCCTGGATGAGCTTCTTCAGCTCTCTGGCAAGGATTCTGGAAGAGATGTTTCCATCAAGGGACCGACGCAGTTCATTGAACCGCAGATGATTTTCGTGGATGAGTTTCCAAAGAATTAACCCTTTCCACTTTCCGCACACGACTTCAAGAGTGACATCAAGGCCGATCCCATCTTCCTTCATCTGCTTCACCTCACGTTATTTTTTTGTGGTCTGTCCTTGTTTTTGCATGGCTTTTTCGTAGCCTTCCAATACTCCCTGGGCATAGACTTTGTTTAAGACAGTCATGGTCTGAGGGATGACTTTTTCTTCTTCCGATTCCGAGACTTGGTTTAATAAGTCTACGAGTTCTAACAATTCTTCAGTAACGGGAAAAATCGGTTTTATGTTGTCCAAAAAGGATCACCTTCCTGTTTGTTCGGGAAAATACTATTACTATAATTCTATTTGCTTTTTATACGAGTCACAAGTACTTACATATTTGTTCGTGTTACATTGCCTATTATGACTTAAGCTAGTGTGAATAATCAATATATAAGTCCAGGGTTTTGGCTCAGTGGCGCACCTTTACAGAAGGTCGGTGTTGTACAAAAGTTATACTTAAATAGCTGATCTTGGTGTGTTTGTATAAAGGAAAGACTCATGGTTCTCAAATCGTGCATGAACATCATCTTTTTATTAATGAAGACATTCCCTATCTGTATAACGGGTCTTTAGATTGACCCACGTTTGGAGGATTTTGTATGCGTGCAATTTTTTCTTATACCTTCCCTTATAAAAAGTCTGCATCAATCGCCCTTTTCCTTATGTTCATCGAATTATTGGTTGAACTGGCCCAGCCCATCCTCATGGCCAAAATTATAGACGATGGAATAATAGCCGAAGACTTTAACGCCGTTTTGCTTTGGGGAGGTGTGCTTTTAGGGTTATCATTGCTCGCCTTTACCGCAGGGGTGACCAATTCTTTCTTTGCTGCCGACCTGAGTCAGGGGGTCGGTTATGACTTGAGAAAAGACCTATTTTCAAAAGTCCAGAAGTTTTCAGCCCGTCACTTCCAAAACGTCACGACTCCAAGCTTGGTCACAAGGATCACCAATGATGTGATTCAGATTCAAAACTTACTATTCATGTTTGTAAGGATCGGGCTCAGGGCTCCGCTTTTCATCATTTTTGCTTTAATTATGGCTTTTACCATCGATGTGAAACTTGCCCTATTACTACTGGGCAGTGTACCTGTATTTTTGCTGTTCCTATTCTTCCTTCTTACAAAAGGCATCAAGTGGTTTAAGAAAGTTCAGCATAAACTCGATGGACTCAATACGATCATTCGGGAAAATATAGCCGGCATCCGCTTGATCAAAGGCTTTAATCGGAAAGAGCATGAAGAGGAGAGATTTCATCAGGCAAATGAGTCGTTGGTTTTTCACAATAAGAAAGCGTTGTGGCTCATGGAAGTGGCTATGCCTGTCGTCATGTTCGGGATGAACATTGTCATCCTGATCCTCCTTTTTGTTGGTGCACAAATACTCAGCAATGCAGGGGTGGAAGCTGGTGAACTGGTCGCCATCATCAACTACGCGACAAGAATTTTATTCACCTTTTCTGTTTTTACATTCTTGATCATGGTCATCTCACGAGGGCAGGCCTCGGCTGAGAGGATTGCAGACGTGCTGCATCAAACGACAGATGAAGATACGTCAGGAAAAGCCAAAGAACTGGACGGTGCGGTCCGCTTCCACAATGTTTCTCTTCAAAGGGGCGGTTACAATGTGTTGAAAAATCTGAATTTCCATGTAGTACCGGGAACCACAGTCGGTATCATTGGGGAAACAGGTTCCGGAAAAACATCTTTGCTTCATTTAATACCCCGTTTATATGAAAAAAATGCGGGTCAACTCTTTTTGGATGGGGTGGAAATCGAAAATCTCCATGTGAAAAATATTAGAAAACAAATCAGCCTCGTCCCCCAAGAGGTTCATTTGTTTTCAGGTACGGTAAGGGAAAACATTTCCTGGGGGAAGAAGGGTGCGACGCGTGAAGAGATTGAGGGAGCGGCTAAGCAGGCGCAGATTCATGATTTTATCACCGACTTGCCAAACGGTTATGAGACACAAATCGGCCAGAAAGGGGTCGTCTTTTCTGGAGGACAGAAGCAGCGCCTGTCGATAGCACGAGCCCTGGTGCGCGAGCCGCGGGTTTTGATTTTGGATGATAGTACGAGTGCCCTTGATGCTCATACCGAGAAGAGGCTTTTACGTACTCTGGACGAACAGCCATGTACTGTGTTTCTCGTTGCTCAAAAAATCAGTTCGATCCAAAATGCAGACCTCATTTTGATTCTTCACCAAGGAGAAATCATTGCTCAGGGTACACATGACGAACTGCTTCAACGAAGTGAGTATTACGCTGAAATCCATCAATCTCAACAAGAGGGGGTGACGTCATGAGTGGAAATCCTAAACCGAAAATGGGTCACCTTCATGGGATTGGATCAAAACCTCCAAAAGTAGAAAATATCGGGGGTACACTCCGGAGAATTTGGCGTTACATGGCGGAAGAAAGAGTAAGATTTATCATTGTTTTGGCGGCCATCCTGATCAGTTCCTCTTTATCCTTGCTCGGTCCTTATCTACTAGGGCTGACCGTTGACATGGTCATAGAAGCTCCTGGATCAGGAACCCTCCTCCCCATGCTGGGCAGCTTGTTTCTTGTTTACTTGTTTCATGCGCTTTTTCTCTGGCTGCAAAATTATTGGATGATCGGAATCGCTCAAAATGCGGTCCGGTCGATGAGGTCGCATCTATTTTCACATGTTCAGCTGCTGCCTGTTCTCTTTTTCCAAAGAATGCAGCAGGGGGAGTTGATGAGCAGACTTACGAACGATATTGAAAACGTAAGCCGGACCTTAAATACGGCCGTCGTACAATTTTTTACAAGTTTATTGACGATCATCGGTACATTAATCATCATGCTTTGGTTAAGTCCAATGCTTACCCTGCTGACATTGACCATTATTCCTGTCATGTATTTTGGGATGAAATGGATCACAAACCGAACCGGTCCCTATTTTAAAAAGCAACAAAAGGACCTTGGTGACGTTAATGGCTATGTAGAGGAAATGTTCTCTGGTCAGCCGATCATTAAAATGTTTTCCAAAGAGGAAGATGTCATTGATGAGTTTCGGGAAAAAAATCAAGCGTTAAGAAAGTCCGGCTACTATGCCCAGGTGTACACAGGTTTTATTCCAAAATTGATGAACATGTTAAATAATGTAAGCTTTGCGATCATCGTCGGAGCAGGCGGGCTGCTTGCTCTTAACGGCTCTATATCGATCGGTATCATCGTCACGTTTACAACATATTCCCGTCAATTCACTCGACCGTTGAACGATCTGGCCAACCAGTTCAACATGATTCTCTCAGCAGTAGCTGGCGCAGACAGGGTCTTCCAGGTCATTGACGAAAAAGAAGAGAGGCTGGATGAAAAGAACGCGCATGAGGTGTCAGAAATCCAAGGGGATATCCAATTTGTGCATGTCGATTTCTCTTATGAAGAAGAACAGCAGACGCTTTCGGACATCACCTTTCAAGCGAGAGCCGGTCAAACGGTGGCGCTCGTCGGTCCTACAGGCGCGGGGAAAACGACAATCATTTCTTTACTGTCACGATTCTACGACCCGGACTCAGGTCATATTCTTTTGGATGGCGTCGACTTGAAAAGCGTGAAAAGAGATAGTCTAAGGAACCAGATGGGGGTCGTTCTCCAGGATGCGACCATGTTTCATACGACCATAAGGGAAAACATTCGTTATGGCCGACTGGATGCCACAGATGGTGAGGTTGAACAAGCTGCTCGGTCCGCAATGGCTCATGATTTTATTACCCAACTGCCAGACGGATACGATACGGTTCTTGATTCAGATGGAAAAGGGGTAAGTCATGGACAAAGACAATTACTTTCTATTGCTCGAGCTATGATCGCAGATCCATCGTTACTCATTTTAGATGAAGCGACAAGCAGCATTGATACAGTCACAGAAATGAAAATCAATGCCGGTCTCACCAATTTAATGAAAGGACGAACGAGCTTTGTCATTGCTCACCGTCTGCATACCATACGCTCAGCTGATGTTATTCTCGTGCTCAAGAGTGGGAGGATCGTTGAAAAAGGAAACCACAGGACGCTCATGGAACAAGGTGGGGACTATGCAGCTCTCATTCAAGCACAAGCATCAGAGAGGAAGGAAAGAGGATACGGTTAAGTCTCACACCTCCGCACATCATGCCGCATAAGATGAGGAAAAGGGAGGGGTGACCATGTCACTAAATCAACCGTATCCTTACTGGACCGATTTGCCTTATGCCGGCGAAAGCCGACCACCATCAACGAACGAAGGGGTGGAGTTTGAAGCAGGGAAATGGAAAACCTATTTTATTGAACATAGCCGCAGGCACGGGTTTAAAACGTTGGATGGAACTCCGATACGATTAGCCATCAAAGATCCAAAGACCATTGACTGGCCTAGGGAACTGAAGGTAGTCAAAGAAACATTAGCGCATTTGACAGCCGATCAAAGGAAAATTGCTGTGTACTGGGGAGATGGGCCAGCGTCCAAACAATGGGTACCCATTGTGGACCGCCTGATTGATACTTATGGTGTGGAAGCCCCTAGAGCCGCTCGTATTTTAGGAGCCGTTTTCAGCGGAATGAATGATGCTTTCGTCGTTTGCTGGTCGTTGAAATACCGCTGGCTGGTACCGCGTCCTAACCAATTGGACCCTCAATTACGCACGGTCATTTGTACACCGAAACATCCATCTTATCCATCCGGACACGCAACGATTTCCGGGGCTGCAGAAGTAATCCTTAGTTATTTCTTTCCGGCCGAAAGAAGGAAGCTGCGGGAGTTGGCTGAAGAAGACGCCCGCTCCAGGCTTTATGCCGGCGTACACTTCCCTGTCGATAATGATGAGGGGCTCCGTCTTGGTAGACAAATCGGCCGCATCGTTGTAGAAGAGTTGAAAAAAGATTATGTCGAAGGCCGTCCGCTTGACCAGCCATTTACAGAATATCGTAATGCGGATATCTATCCTTCCGACTATAGGCAGGCCATTCCTTTCCGGTTTGACCAAAAATGCGGTTCCCTGCTCCTTGATTCAACGGACAATGAAGAATCTTCCCCATACACCGATTGGATCGACCCAAAAATATTCTATTAACCAAAAGAACCACGCCCCAGGTGTGGTTCTTTTTATTCTGTTTAATGGCAGATTGTGGGAGACTCAGTTTCGAGACTTTTGTCGAGTGTATGGGGGCTACGGGGAATAGCTCGCTTTCCGCGGGTCCCCACACGAGGTGGGGTCGTTCGATGTTGGCACAGGACGTGCCGAACTTAATCGAACTTCTTCTGTTCTCTCTCGGACTGCGTCCTGCGGGGTCTCACCATACACTTTTTTCCTCTTAGCTATCCGGTTCCGGCGCCTAGCGGCTAGTGAGACTTCCCTCGCTTCTGTACGATAAGTCAACATCGAATCACTCCGTTCTTCGTGTTTCCTTTATCTCCGCCAGCTCAGTCCAGTCCATACGCCGCTGATCAAGGCGCCTGCACACTTAAGGTAGGAGTCTCGCCATTCCCCTCCGCCCCTTTACCATGTGTAGTCTCTCGAAACCACTTCTAGGGTTACTCACCTATAAGAATGGGGTGGTTGGGAAGCTGCGAGACTCCCATGGGAGAAGGAGATAGGCGAGATCCCACAGGACGTAGTCCGAGGAAGCTCGGCGCTCCCCCACAGGAAAGCGAGTAGCTTCCCAACCACCCCTGACTCCAAATACGGCAAACGAACCCCGGTTATCTCGAAACTGAGTCTTCCAGAAAAGGGAACTTTACTTTAAAAAGTAGACAAGTTTTCGGTGTCCTTATGCATATAAATGAACTAACGAAACGATAGGAGGGGTATGGCGTGGATGCGTGGATTTTGTCTGCACGAAAAATCGGTTTACTTTTAGGTGCCATTATTATCGCTTTTGCTGCTTACTACATCGGGAGCTTTTTCTGGAAAGGAGCCATCTCGACCTCAACAGAGCCTGTGAATGGAGAACCCCGAGTCGTCAATCTAGTGACAGGGGAATTCAAAGCAGAAACGGCAGATGGAAAAGAAATTGAAGCTTATCGTTGGGATCCGGGAACGATTTTTGTTGAAAAGGATGAACCTTTCAAACTGAGCATTTACGGAGTGAATGGAAAGGAGCATCCTTTTTACATTGAAGGTACGGATGTCAAAGGCGTAGTGGAGCAGGGGAAAGAGACGGTCTTAGATCTTCAATTTAAAAAGGAAGGCATCTACCGTCTGATCTGCACCACCCATTCTGAAATTGCTTCGGATGGTCCGATGATTGCTTACATCGTTGTTGATTAAACGGAACAGAGGGACGGGCTCATCGTTCCTCTTTTTTTTAATCTTTTATAAAAAGGGGGGGAGGTTTTGGTTGTCTTAGTTGTAAGTTCTATTGTACTGGGATTATCCATTGCGGCACCTGTAGGACCGATAAATATAGAAATTATGAGAAGAGGTCTTACTTATGGGTTTTGGTCTGGTTTTTGTGTAGGTCTGGGAGGGATGTCTTCCGATTTATTGCTGATGGCGGCTATGTTCTTTGGAGTCGGTGTTTTTTTTACGTGGACATGGGTGCAAGTCGTATTAATGCTCGTTGGGTGCTTTGTCTTGGTCCACGCGGGTTGGACGAGCCTGCATGCCAAAGAAGAATGGAGGGTGGAGGAAGGTTATGAACGGCACAATAAAGGACAAGCTCTACTCTCTTACATAAGAGGTGTAGTCATTGCAGGGACGAACCCAATGAATCTATTGTTTTGGATTAGCATTTATGGATCGGTTTTAAGCGGGGCTTTACAAGAAGAGAACATGTTTCGCTCGTTCATCATCAGCTCTATGGTTTTTCTTGGGATTGGTTTGTGGAATGCGAATTTAGCATTTTTCGTACATTTTGGGAGGTACCTCGTAAACTCATCTTTATTAAAGTGGATCCAGGGTATAGCGAGCTTGATCCTTATCTATTACGGTCTCAAATTTGGCTGGATTGGAATAAGTGTCCTTTTTAAGCATTTAGCTATGTAATAGAAACAGGATCAACCAGTGAATTATCAAACTATATGGCAGGATGGGGTTAGACTCAGTTTCGAGACTTTGTTGAGTGGATGGGGGCTGCGGGGAATGAGTCGCTTTCCGTGGGAGCGCGGTGAGCCTCCTCGGACTGCGTCCTGCGGGGTCTCACCAAGCACTTTTTTCCCACAGGAGTCTCCCCATTCCCCTCCGCCCCTTTACCGTGTGAGGCTCTCGAAACCACTCTCGGAATCACTGCTTGTATGCTCAAGAGAAGTAGATAATTTGAAACTCCTCCCATTGGTCATTCCGAGAGTGAAAGATTGATTTGGAGCGCTTTATGCCTCATCCTGCGTTGGGGTGGAAGATGCCCCATCTTGGTATAGGGGTTCGTTTCTCACCTACATCGAATGGGGTGGTTGGGAAGCTGCGAGACTCCCGCGGGAATGGATTGACTGGCGAGACCCCGCAGAGCGAAGCTCGAGGAGGCTTGCCGTCATCCCCGCAGGAAAGCGAGTAGCTTCTCAGCCACCCCTGACGCCTAACATGGCAACGAAACCCGAAAAACATCTCGAAACTGAGTCTTCAAGAAGAGGGAGCTTATCTGAAAAAGGTTAAATACAGGATGAAAAAAGGAGCCCCTGAGGAATAGGGGCTCCTTTTTTGATGGATGCAAATCGGTTTATATCGATTGAAACATCCGTATATCAATTAAATTCAGAGTATATCAATGAAAGGCTATCTTCTTAAGAAGCATTCGACTCTTTAATAATACGGTTGATTTCATTTTTGTAAAGGTCGGAGCGTCCGCCGAAAATGGCTTGGATATTGTGGTCTACTTTCACGACGCCTGCAGCTCCTAGTTCTTTCAAGCGCTCTTCATTGATCTGACCCACTTCAGAAACTTCGACACGTAACCTTGTAAAGCATGCGTCGACGTGCTTCAAGTTTGATTCTCCACCAAGAGCTTCCATGATGGCAGCGGCTGTCTCTTTTGTTTGACCACCTTTGCTCCCTTTCTTCTGCTCATTGAAGTCTTTACGTGTGTAGAGCTTGTTCTCTTGTCCTCCACGACCTGGTGTTGCCAGATCCCACTTTTTGATGGCAAAGGAGAAAGAGAAATAATAGATGACGAAGAACACAGCACCTGCGACAAGGTTCATCCACCAGTTTCCGGTGCCTGGTAAAGCGTTTACGAGGATGAAATCAATTAACCCGGAACCGCCGGCCCACCCAAGGTGAACGTCCAGCATGTACATGACGGCAAACGA